>CALKYM010000222.1 GCA_938003525.1 uncultured Planctomycetales bacterium
ACCGATCGTGTTGATTCGCGCCGCTGGGCACCCTTCCATTGGTGACGCGAGGTAGGTTTGCAATGTCGGCCGAACCATAGCTTGGCCCCACGCTGCAAGTCTCCGTTGGCCGCTAGGAGTCTCCCGCCATGCCTGCTGCCACCACTCCACTGGGCGAAGTGCCCGATAGCCGTGTGCGGTTCGCCTCGAAGCGCGATCTGTGGATCAATCTGCTGCTGCACGCGGGGGTCGCGGCGTTGGCCGTGACGTGCGTGTATCGAATCGGCATGGGGGGCGGCGACACGGGCATCGCCATCTTTTGCGGCATCATGGCGCTGTTCAATCTGTGGCTGCTGTACGGCACCGAGTACTTTCTCGACGGCCGAGAACTCGTGGCCCGCTCGGGTCCATTCGCCTGGACCGTCGAGCTCGCGTCGATCGAATCGGTCCGCCCCACGCGCAACCCGCTCAGCTCGCCGGCGCTGTCGCTCGAGAGGCTGCGGATCGAGTATCGCCAGGGGAACCGCGTGTGCCGCATCCTGATCTCACCGCAAGATCAAGACGGCTTCATCAACGCGCTCGACGCCGCCGCACCGCAACTCGCCAAGACCGGCACGCACGAGCTTTCGCTACGCAGTGCGGCAGTCTGAATCCGACTTCGTTGCGCGCTTCACGATCGATCGCGCGCAGCGAGGAATTTCTCTGCTGCCGCCGCCGGTTACCCCGACGTCTCCGCCACGTCGTGTTGCGTTTCGGTCGTCGCTGTTGAATTCGGCTCGGTCGGTCGCTGCTCTTCGTAGCGCTGCCACCAGCGTTCGGAATCTTCGGCCGTCCAGGGTGGGTCGACTTCGATGGTGCCGAGTTGCTTGTCGAGATCCCGGGCTGTCGCCGGGCGGTCGTCGGGCGATGGCGACAGGCAGGAACGGACGAGGGCGACCAACTCGTCAGGCAGTGGGCGACGCGCTGCGGCCGCCAGGTCCGGTGGTTCGCCGTGGAGCGCCTGTTCCATCATCGCCAGCGGTGTCGCTCCGCCGATCGGCGCGCGGCCAGCCAACAGAAAGAAGGCCACGGCCCCCACGGCGTAGAGATCGGAACGCGGATCGGTGGTGAGCGGATCGCGAAATCGCTCGGGCGCCATGTAGCCGGGTGTTCCGGCGACCAAGCCGGGCGCGGTCATCTCACTGGTCACGGCTTCGATGTGCTTCACCAGTCCGAAGTCGAGGACCTTCACCACATCGCCCATGCCGCCGCGGCGGCAGAGCATCGCGTTCTGCGGTTTCACATCGCGGTGGACCAATCCCATTGCGTGAGCTTCACCCAGCGATCCGCAAATCTGTCGCAAGAGATGAATCGCGCGGGCCGGCGGGAGCGGGCCATCGCGGGCAACCAGTTCGGCGAGATTCAGGCCCTCGAGAAACTCCATCGCGTAGTAGAACACGCCCTGCGGCGTGTGACCGTAGTCGTAGATCTCGATGGTGTTGGGGTGCGTGAGCTGGCTGGTGAGCCGCACTTCGCGCTCGAAGCGGGCTAGCGCCGCGCCGCTGATCTTTTCTGGGCGGATCATCTTGATGGCCGTCGGGCGTTGCAACAGCGCGTGATGGCCGCGATAGACAATGCCCAGCCCTCCCTCGCCGATCTTTTCTTCAAGCTGGTACTGCCCCAGCCGCTCGAGCCGATCGACCTGGCGACGCAAGCGGAAGAACTGATAGGCCGAGAAGCCCAACATCACGGCGGCCACGACGAACAGGGCGAACATCACGGCCGCCGCCGTATCGAGATAGGCCAAGGGCGCGTAGGCCTCCGCGTAGTCGGTTTCGGTGGCCACGCCAAAACCGTACTCTTCCAGCCATCGCCAGGCGCCGATCACCCGTACGCCGCGATAGTCGCGATAGCCGTCGAGATCGACGCCGTCGTGCCCGGCCGTCGCCATCCGCGCCATGTACGTCAGCGGCCATGTGTCTTGTGGCGTCGACGCGCGATACCGGCCCGTCAGATCGCCGCCCGGATCGCGTATCGCAAGGGGCACCTCGTCTTCGGTCTTGTCGTCGGGCAACAAGCCGGCCTGCTGCAACTGTGCGGTGAAGCGGCTTTCGCTGATCAAGACGCCGCGGCGATCGAAGGCGTAGGTCTTGCCGCTCTCACCGGTCCACACGCCGACCAGCACGGCATCGAAAGTTTGTTTGATCCGCTCCGCGCGGACCATCAGCGCGGCCATCACGCGGTCTTGCTCGTCGCGCACTGGAACGAGGAGGCCCATTTGCGATACGGACGACTCGGGCACGTAACCCTGGGTGATCGGCTCAGGTGCGTGTGGCAGCAATAGCGTCATCTGTCCGGCAAAGACCCGGGAAAGCAGCGCCGCGCCCGTGGGCGTCACGCCCGCACCGACTCCCTGTCCGTCGGGCGACCAGTCGGCGAGCGTGACCAGCGATGGTCCCCACACCGCGTACTTCGCATCAGGTCCGGCCAACGCGGCTAGCGCTTTACGAATGTGGGCCTGGGCGGGCGAAGCGAGGAGTTGCTCGCGTAAATCGGTCGAGTTTGCATCGACGGCCGTCAGTTGGCGAATCGCGGCCACGAGTTCCGGATCGCGGCCCCAAGAGGCGACTTTGTCGCCGCCTCCGTGAATCCACTGCCGCAAGGCGACGACGGTCGTATCGACGAGTCCTTCAAGCTTTCCGGCGCGCATGTCGCGGAGCGAGGCGTCGATCCCCCGATACATCCAGATACCGAGCAGCGTCCACAGCGCGATGACCAACAATACGCCCAGCGCGAGTTGGCCGCCCAAGCCCAATCCGGCGATGTTGCGTAGGCGCGCCCGCAGGCCGGACATCGACGGCCGCCCAAGGACCGAAGACCGCCGCCTGAATCGGCGCGGCTCGTCCACGACGGTCGCAATCGGCGCCGCCAAAATCGTCTCCCGGCGATGATGGTCCAAGAGCGACTGGACTTCCGCCCGCAGTGCCTCGTCGCCCTCGCAGGCTGCCGCGAGAAAGGCGGTCCGCTGGCTCTCATCACGCTCAAGCGCCTCGTGAAAGAGCTGCTTGACGCGATCGTACTCAGGAGCCGTCATGCCGGCTGCTCCTCGTCCAACTCGCGACGCAGCCACGCGCGAATCATCGTCCATTCGCCTTCGACGGTCCGCTTCGAGACATCGAGCACGCGGGCAACTTCTTCGACCGTGAGCCCGCCGAAGAATCGCAGCTCGACGATGCGGGCCTGGCGCTGATCGAGTTTCGCCAGATGATCGAGCGCCTCGTCGACCGCCAGCACGTCATCGTGGCGTCGCGGAGAGAGCAGCGCATCATCGTCGAGTTCGACGCGGTGCTTTCCTCCTCCTCGCTTGACTCGCGCTTTGGCGCGGGCGTGATCGACGAGGATGCGGCGCATCATCTGGGCGCAGATGGCAAAGAAGTGCGATTGGCCCTGCCACTGGACCGTTCGCTGGTCGACAAGCCGCAAGAAGACCTCGTGTACCAGGGCGGTCGGTTGCAAGGTGTGGCCGGCCGGCTCGCGCGCCAACTGCCGCTGCGCCAGCGCATGCAACTCGTCGTAGACCAGCGTCATCAACCGCTCGACTTCGGCCTGATCCCCGACGGTGGCCCCCGCGAGCAGTTGTGTGACTTCGTTCTGCGTGGCCGTCGGGCACATGCGCTGCACGTCCGGATTGCGGTGAGTTGCCGTGCGGCTGGCGGCTGGGTGCCATTGTAACCCCGCCGCAAGACGCGTGTTACGACCGACGCGTACGCGGTTTGCGAGCCCCCAATCCGTTCGAGACAGGCGCTCAACGCGCGCCATCTTCGAGATCGATTGCGGATGAGGTGTGCTTTTGTCGCGTTGCCTAGTGACGGGCGATTGGCCCCCAACCTCGGAGCAACCAGGCGATGAAACGCGACAACACGAGCACCACCATGGCAGCCACAGAGACGACGGTTTACATCGTAGACAACGATCAAGCCACTTGGCACACGGTCGGTCAGTTGACGGGACAACGCGACGTCCCGATTGAGTGCTTCCCGGCTGCAGAACCATTCCTGGCGACACTCGATGTCGAAGCAAGCGGTTGCCTCGTCTCGGAACTTCGCCTGCCCGGACTCAACGGTCTCGAATTGCAGCGCCGACTCGAAGCGGGAGCGGCCCCGCTGCCGATCGTTTTCTACGCGGCCGAGCCTGCTGTGCCCGACGTGGTGGCCGCCGTACAAAACGGCGCAGTGACCGTGCTCGAAAAGTCATGTTCGGCTGTAGAACTTGCAGATGCCATCGACACCGCGCTGGAGATCGGCGCCCGGCGCCGCGCCAGGCGCGAACAGCAGTTCGCCATTCGCAGCGCCCTGGTGCAACTCAGTCAACGTGAGCGGGCCGTGCTGAAACTGATGATGGCCGGCGAACCGAACAAAGTCATCGCGCGGCGACTCGAAATCGGCCTCCGCACCGTTGAAGCGGCCCGACACCAGGTCTTTCGCAAGACCGGCGCGGCCACGCTGGCCGAGTTGATCCGCAAGACGCTCGATGCGGATTTTCTACCCGAACAGTAGGACAAAAGCTACGGGACTTCTTTGTCGGCGCGCGATGCGTGGCGGCGGTTCCGCTCGTCAGCACGTTTCATTCGCTCAACGCGCAACGGCTTTTCAGAACAACCCATGATGAGGCAATCGGATGATCCAAATCTCGCGTACTACACAATACGCTCTGCAGGCCGTGCTGCATCTGGCACAACACGACGACCAGTGCCTGGCCTGCCGGGAGCTGGCGACAAACTGCGACATGCCGCGGCGTTTCCTGTTGCAGGTGTTGCGAAGTCTCGTCCAGCAAGGCGTGCTGATCTCGGCGCGCGGGGCGGCAGGTGGCTATCAACTCTCCCGTCGTCCGTCGCAAATTTCGCTGCTCGACATCATCGAAGGCGTGCACGGCCCAATTGACTGCCGGCTCGACCGCGCTGCGCAGTTGCCGCCGGCGGCGACTGCGACCATCGACGCCGCGCTGCGTCGCGTGGCCGTTGCCGTACGTCGCGAGTTGGGTTCCGTCTCGCTAGCGCATCTCGTGGGTGCGCTCAACGCCGCCGGGTACCACGATGCCGCCACCTCCGGCAATGGCGCCCCGTGATTCTTAACGGGTACGCCAATACTGCCCTGCACACCTGGCGTTCTTCTGTTGCGCTGAGCCTGGATCAAGGCCGAGCCCGCAGCCCGAGAGATGCCCCCACAGGGGGACCGTCTACCGCCTGCGCTTGCCCCCTTTCCATGCAGGCCGCCCAAATCTTGAGAAATTTGGCGGGTCACACGCCCCTTTGTGGATTGACCCTGTAGAGGACCATCCCGCACGAAGCGCTGCGGGGTGTCCCTTCAACGGCAGCAGGGAAATCCGCTCGATGTAGGGGCCGACCGTGGTTGCGCAAACATCTCCAACCATCTTCGTCGTTGATCCTGACAACACAGTCTGGGCTCGAATCGCTGATCACGCGGCGGCACTAGGTTTGAATGTGGACTGCTTCAGTTGGGCAGAACAGTTCCTCGATACATACGAGCCGGAATTCGCAGGGTGTCTTGTCAGCGAGTTCCAGCTTCCGGCGATGAGCGGTCTGCAGTTGCAGACCGCACTTGCAGAGCGCGCGGCGACAATTCCCGTGGTTTTCCTATCGTTGCCCCGACATACTTCGCTGGCCGACATCGCCAAGCAAGCCGGCGCCTTCGCAGTGTTGGAGAAGCCGTGCCCAGAAGCCTCACTGCGCGCTGCACTCCGGGATTCCCTCATCCAAGACGACACCAATCGCCGCAATCTGCAACGCGATGTCGGGATCTGCCAGGATCTCGTGGATCTCACTGAGATCGAACAAGCGGTGTTGCGGTCTCGTTTGACCGGCGAGCCCACCGACAAGATTGCGAACCGGCTGCATGTCGAACCACAAGAAGCCGAGGCCGCGTGGCACCGTGCTTTTCGCAAGATCGGTGCATCGCACCACAGGTAGACCAAGACTACATAGCTACAATTAAGTCATCGATCGAAGGATTACCTGCTACGATGTCGACGAATCTCGCGCCGCGACCTGCGATGTTTCTTCATCCACGTGCGACGGAAACGTGAGACGCGGTAGACACGCGAGATCCCTATAGATTTCCGTAGCAGCAACGTGGCGACGCTGCTCGGCTCAGGTTCGCCATGCAGTCTGTTGCACGCATCGCCGTCTGGTCGGGTCCGCGCAATATCTCGACGGCGCTGATGCGGGCCTGGTCGAGCCGCAGGGATACAGTCGTCCTCGATGAACCGCTGTACGGTTGCTACCTGAAGGCGACCGGCATCGATCATCCCGGCGCGGCGGAGATCATGGCGGCTGAGCCCACCGACTGGCCATCGGCCCTCAGGCGGATGTTCGCTGCCCTGCCGCCGGGCAGGTCGATTCACTACCACAAACAGATGGCCCATCACCTGTTGCCCGGGCAAGATCGCCAGTGGATCTTGCGACTCTGCAACGCGCTGTTGATCCGCAATCCGGCTGAGATGCTCGCCTCGCTCTCGCGCGTGCTACCGCGGCCAACGCTTGAACAGACGGGCCTGCCGCAACAGGTCGAACTGCTGCACATGTTGCGCAAACAGACGGGCGAAACGCCGCCGGTGATCGATGCCCGCGACGTGTTGGAACACCCGCACGGCATGTTGACGGCGCTCTGCCAATCGCTGGGCGTTGCGTTCGACGAAGCGATGCTCTCCTGGCCGACCGGCCCGCAACCGACCGACGGTATCTGGGGCCAACACTGGTACGAAAACCTGTGGCGCTCGACGGGCTTCGAGCCCTACCGCCCCAAGCCGATCGATTTGCCTGACGAACTGCGGCCGCTGCTGACCGAGTGCGAAAGGCTCTACGCGGAGTTGTATGCGCAACGATTGACGCGCGACTAGCAGCCTGGCGCGGCGCTGCCCGCGCTTGCATCATGCAAGCTCGCTGAATTCCGGCCGGTACTTCACGATGCCGGCTGGTTTCGGCATGCGCTGATCATCAAAGATCAGAATGCGAAACACATCGTGGGGGACGCCTGAGAACTCACAGCCGATGCCGTGCTCATTCGCCGGCACGAAGCCGAAGCGGGCGTAATACTGCGGGTTGCCGAGGACGACGACGAACGGCTGTCCCTGTTCGCGCAAGCGCGCGACGCCCCTCTCGACCAGTCGTGTGCCGATGCCGGTTCGTTGATACTCCGGTAGTACGGCGAGCGGCGCGAGGCCCACGCCCGAGATTCGCGAGGCTCCCGCTTCCAACACCGCCGGCGTGAACAGCACCTGGCCGACAACGGCACCGTCGATCTCGGCCACCAATGCGAGCGCGTCGGGACACGATCGACGCAACCGCGCGACGAGCTCCGCCTCGCCGTGATGTCCCAACTCGCTCTCGGCGAACGCCCGCCGGACAATCGTGGCGACAGATTCGGCATCTGCGGGCCGTTCGTCGCGGATCACAACTTCAGGTTGCGGCATGCTGTAGAGTTCCGCCGCAGGTGCCGGTGTGGATGACCCAACGTTCGCGCGTACTACGGCCGTTCGATGTCCAACTGTGATACAACGGCTTGAATCAGCTCAATGGCTTCGGGCGGGAAGGCGTTTTCTTCCAGGCTCCAGAAATTGAGCGTGCCGCGCAGACCGTCGTGCTCGCCGGGAATGTGAACGCTGGACTGTATGCCCTTGGCGGCCATGCGTCGCATGACCGAGCCACGTTGTGAAGCCAGATCATCGAGCACGACCATCTCGCTGCCGGCGGCGAAGTCGGCCAGGGCGTGATCTTCAGCGTCGTAGCGTGTCGACGTGCTGCGGAACACGCCGCGAAACGGCGGCAGTTCTTCCACCTCGTACAGTCGCAGCTTGCCGTCTTCGACATAGGTGATGCAGAAGCGGTCGAGTTGCGGCAGCAGGCGGTGCAGCACGAAACAGAGTTGATCGAAGCCGTCTTCGTGCTCGAATAATTCGCGGCAGGCCAGCCGCGCCGTTTCGTCAAGCTGTGTACCGTTGACCTTGTAAATGTTCATGAACTGTTCGACGCGCGAGACATAGCTGTCGCGCTCCTCGATCAGATCCTGATCGGCCAGCGCCATCTCGAAGAAGCCGATCATCATCTCGTCCCACGTCTGTTCGCCAAAGTAAACAGTCTTGGTAGGGTCGGGATTGTGCAGATTGTCCTCTGAGTTGTCGAAGTGCGCCACGCAGTGCAGTTTGCTGCCGGCGGGCATGGGCTTCGGTTCGGCCAACGTGTAAATCGTTTGCCAACCAAAGTCGTATTGCGGCACCGAGAGCAACATCTCGCGCGTGCCGTCGGGGTAGATCGCCTCGAAACTGAAGTCCTTGCCGCGCAGATGCATGTGCGGCATCAGCGTGAGCAGCATCGCATCGCGACCGAAGATGTAATCGGCTTCGACGCGGTAGTTCGGATCGCCCGGCGGGATCTTGAAGGCAAAGTCGCCCGACTGCTGCACGGCCACTTCCTTGCGGACCTCGCTCGCATCGGCGAAGACGACGCCCATATAACTGAGATCTTCTTGCGGCGATCCGTTGGGCGTGTAATGCAACTGGAAGATCAGCTTCGAGCCGGCCGGCACGAAGCGGGCCATGTGCGGCGGCAGGGGCTCCTGGCGAATGCCGGGCGCGTAAGCGGCCAGCCAGCCCATGTCCAACTGTCCCGGTCCCCCACGCCGCACGGCGCGCGGCGTGCTGACGAACACCAAAATATGGTGTACGACCGCCATGTTGCCCGGCCGCGCCTCGACGGCCGCAATCCACTTGTCCTCTTCCCAACCGGGATCAACGACGAACTCCTGGTAGTCGACGACACCTTCTGCCGGCACGTCGAACTTCTCATCTGCCATGTAGATTACTTCATCCGGCTCGCTGATCTGCCAGCCCTCAGCGAACTCCGGAGGTTCGGGCAACTGGCTGGCATCACCTTCCGGCGCGCCGGCCGCGACCCAGGATGAGACCAGTTCCATGTCTTCGTCCGAGAGACGTGCGTCGTTGGAGAAGTGCCCGATGCTGGGATCAGCGTGCCACGGCGGCATGCGACGTTGCTGGACAACTTCTTCGATCATCTCCGCCCAACCCACCGTTTCGTCGTAGGTGGTCAATGGGAACGGCGCGATCTGTCCCTCGCGATGGCAAACTACGCAGCGATCGTTGAGCAGCCGCGCGATCTGATTCGAGTAGGTCACCTCGGCATCTTCATCCGGCTTGCGCATCCGACCGATCAGGCAGCCGGGCGCGGCGGTCGTCGGCTGCGAAACCGTTTGGCCGGTCAGTAGCTCGTTGACCGCTTCGAAGAGGTCTCGGCGCTGGGGTGCGTTTTGCTGGTAGCTTGCGCCCGCTTCGGTGAAGCCGTACTGATCGTCGATGCGGCCGAAGTACTGCACGCGACGCTTCGCATCGAGCACGAACACTTGGGGAGTGCGCGTCGCGCCGATCGTGTCCGCCAGCACGTTGCCGGTGTCCTTGAGAATCGGGAACTCGACGCCGTGTACCCGGGCGAACGCCGCGATCTCCGTGACCGTGTCGTGACGATTGGAGTTGATGCCCAGGAATGTGACGCCCTGGTCGCTCAGCTCGGCGGCCAAATCGGCCAATCGAGGCCCATAGAGTTTGGCCAGCGGACACTCGACGCCCATGAAGGCCAGCACCACTACGGGGCTGTCGCTGTAGTCCTCTAAGGTGTGCAGCTTTCCGCGGTAATCGCGGAGTTCGAAGTTCTCAAGGCGCCGGCCGATCTCGGCGGTGGCGATGCCGCTGGCAGCATCACGATTCGCCGCCGGCGCCACCTCGGCCGCCGCTAGGGGACTCAGGGACAAACAGCAGACGGCGAGCGAGACGGCGGCGGCTCTCATCATTCCTCCCTGTCGACCAGTGTGGCCGACTGACGGCAAACGGAAGTACGGCGAGGGACTATATGTGTACGGCACCGCGCCGGCCCACCTCCCCACAAGAGGCGGGCCCGCACGAGAGGTTCGCGAGGCGGATCGAGGGCAATTCGCCCGCGGGCTGCGGATATTAGGCGGAGTCCCCAAAAAACTCCAAGACCAAGGCGTGGCATCTCGCTGATGTGCCGCCGACAGCGTCGAACTCCTGCATGCGGCGGAGAAGCTGACCCCAATTCACCCGACATCAGCGCCTGTCAGGCTGTCATTTCCCCTCCGTCGTCTGCGGGGTTTATGCTTGTGATGATCTTGAAATGTGGTGCGATCGCGGCCGGTGGAGACATTCTGTCAATGGACGGTTCGCCAGCACCGATGGGGCAGATCCAGTGATGACTGCACTTCCTGCAGGAATCGCTTCCAGATCGCCCATAGGACCGGCGATGGGAAGACCTGCGTGCGCGCTCGCGATGGTGGTCGTACTCCTTACGCCAAGCCCGATCTGCGCGGCTGACGACTGGGAAAGCGAAAGACAAATCCGGTCCGAAGCAGCCCGGACGCGATGGGAAGACCGCGAGTATCAGCAGGCCATCGAGTTGCTTTCGCAATTGCTCGAAGGCGATCGTCGGAACTTGGCCCGCGACGACCAACGGCTCTGGGAAACACTGGAACAGCTATCCGGGTGGCAGCTCTTCGTCGACGCGTTCCAAGCCGCGCGTCGGTTGCGCGAGGAGTTGCTGGCCCTGCAGATTGACGCACTGGGCGCCGACTATTGGACGATCGTCGGCCTGCGCCTGGCGGTCGCTGAGGTCGACTTGTTCCAAGCTCTGCAGCCAGCTCAGCGCGACGGATTGCGGCGAGCATATTACCTGGCTAAGGAAGCGCGGCATCTGATAGACCGGCAGCGCTACCCAGAGGCCTATCCGCTGGCACGGGAGGTCTGGGACATCCGCCGGCGCGTTCTCGGTAACGAGAACATGCACACGGCATTTGCGGCCGACGAACTGGCGAAGGTAGCTGCCTATTTGGGACGCTTCGAGGAGTCCGAAGGCCTGTTCGTCGAGGCACTCGCGACGCTTGGAGCGCTATTCGGAGAAGAGCATCCGGATTACGCACTGACGCTCTCCAACTACTGTTTCCACCTGCGCGTCTGGGGAAGGCTTTCCGAAGCACGTGCCGGCTATGTGCGCACACGTGAGATCCTGCAGGTCACGTACGGTTCGCAGCACAGAGAAGTGACCACGGTTGATCTTCTCCTTGGACTGGTCGCTATGGACATGGGCCATTTCGCGGAGGCACGTCAACGCATCGAATCGGCGCGCGGCAGCTGCGCACAGAATCAAGGTACCCAGTGCGTACGCTACGCCGAGATTCTCACCGCGCAAGGGCGCCTGCTGGACCTCCAAGGCGACTACGAAGGAGCCAAACAGCCCTACAATCAAGCGCTGGAGCTGCAGCGCCTGTTGCGCGGTGAGCAGCACGTCGAAACAGGCATCGCGGTCCACAACGTCGCATTGATTCATCAGCGTCTGCGCGATTACGACGTCGCCGAAAAGCTCTACCAACGGGCGCTCGATATCTTTCGAGCCCACGGCGCGGCGGCCAAGGCGTCGTATATGAATACGCTACGCAACCTGACGAACATTTACCGCGATCGTGGCGAACTGGAACGCGCTGCTCGCGCGCTGGAGGAGGTCATCGCGTTTCAGACGACGCTGCGAGGCTCCGAAGCACCGGCCGTCGCGCGCGCGATCAGCGATCTAGGTGTGATCTATCACCATCAGGGACGCCTGGAGGAGGCCGTTGACCAGCATGTCCAGGCTCTGACCACCCTGCGCACGGCGCTGGGCACTCAGCACACCGACGTGGCAGCCGTATTGCATAATCTCGGGCACGCCCACCGGGCGCGGAAAGATCTGCCTGCGGCCGAAGCGGCTCTTGGGGAGTCGGTCGCCATCATGAGCCGGCAGCTTGAGTTGGCTGCCAACGTGCAATCGCCGCGCCAGCAACTCGCGATGCTCCGCGCGATGCGTTATTTCCTCGATGCGTACTTGGCGCTAGCAGTTGATGGCGGCGCGCCGGCCGAAAAGGCCTATGCCTATGTACTGCAATGGAAGGGAAGCGTGTTGGCACGTCAGCAGATGTTGCGCGCGAGGATCGCCCATCCCGAGCTCGCTGATACCTACCGTCGACTGGCCGAGGTCACGTCCACCCTAAGCCGTGCAGCGCTTGCGGCCCCGCAAGGCCACGACCGCGATGCATGGCGGCAGGAGATCTCGAATCTCTCGCAGGAAAAGGACCGCCTGGAACGCGAACTCGCGGCGGGCAGCGGCGAATTCCAAGCCGCTCGCAGCCGTGCCTCGTTGGACGCATGGAAGCAAACGCTGCCCGAGGACGTCGTGTTGTTCGACTATCTCCGCTACTGGCACTTCCCGCTCGGAGGCCGCTACCTGGCCTTTCGCATCACCCGAGACGCTGCCGTCGAAATCGTGTCGCTGGGTGACTACCGAGAAGTCGAAACAACAATCTCACGATGGCACGAGCGCAATCTTCACCCCGACGAACGTCGTGAACTGGGAGACCAATTGCGTAGCTTGGTCTGGGATCCACTGACGCGCGACCGAGACGGCATCACGGTCGCGCTCGTTTCGCCGGAAGCCGAGTTGGGCCGCGTTCCCTTTGCTGCGCTGCCCCTGCCTGCGAGCGAAGGCTACTTAATCGACGAGGTTGCCATCGCAATGGTGCCGGCGCCGCAACACATCGACGAGCTCGTTAGCCACACGAATCAGAACGCTCAATCCGGGGCGCTGTTGGTCGTCGGCGGTGTTGATTATGAACGGACCGACGTCCATCGCGAGCTCGAGGAGCACGATGTCGCGCTGGCCGAAGTGCTCGGCCAAATGCGCAGCGTTGAACGCGACTGGTACCGCCGGTTTCGTGCCCTGCCGGGAACGGCCGAGGAAATCGAGGCCGTGCGGACGACATTCGAACTGCATCGGCCGGCCGGCGCAGTCCATTTACTGCTCGGCGCGGAGGCAACCGAAGCGCGGTTGTCGCAGTTGGCGACACAACATCGCTACCTTCATCTCGCGACCCATGGCTACTTCGCGCCACCTAGTCTCACGTATTCGTGGTTGGCCGCCGATGAGTCCCTCCAAAGCGAACTGCAGACGTTGGCGCCGTTGAATCTGCCAGGCTTGCATCCAGGAATGCTGAGTGGACTGGCGCTGGCGGGCGCGAACGCCGACGCTGCGGAACGCCCGGGCGAGGCTCAGTACGACGGTATCTGGACGGCTGAAGAAGTGAGTGTGCTCGATCTGTCACAGTGTGAGCTGTGCGTGCTCTCTGCCTGCGAAACGGCGCTGGGCGCCGAAGCCCCCGGCGAGGGTCTGCTCGGTCTGCAGCGCGCGTTTCAGGTTGCCGGTGCGCGGACAACCGTGGCCACTCTACGCGCGGTGAGCGACCGCGGTACGCGACTGCTGATGGAGAGGTTCTACGACAATCTTTGGCGTCGCGGGCTGGGCAAACTCGAATCGCTACGTGAAGCTCAGATCTGGATGAGGCGCGAAGTCGCGCCACGCGATCTCCACGGCGACAACGTTCCCGTCTTCGAACGCGCCGATGCCGAGCTCTCGCCGTTGTACTGGGGAGTCTTCATTCTCTCTGGCGATTGGCGATAGCGGTTCCGCGGCCCCCGCCGGCCAATCGCCGCCGATTGCCCACCAGGCTGTGCGTCGCTGGTATGCTGGGCAACGTCAACGCGATTTCAGTTCGCAACAAGGTATACCAGCCCGATACCTCGGCAGGAGTTGTTGGTCATGAGCCCGCAGCGTTGTTCACTTGGCTACTCAATGCTCGTCGCGCGTAGCACGGCGTGGCTCTTCGCGATTGCTGTCCTTCCGTTCAGCAATCCTCAAGCAACCCACGCTCAGGTCGCCACGGCTGAGCCGGAATACCAGGGCGCCGACCGGATCGAGACTTGGGAGGACAAGACGATTCTGGTCGTCACACCGCACCCCGACGATGAGACGTTCAGCGCGGGCGGCACTTTGGCCATGCTGGCGGCGGCGGGCAACAACATTCAGATCCTGATCTACACGTCCGACAACGCCGGATCGAACGATCCGGAGATGACCCGCGAGCGGCTGGCCGCGATTCGCCGACAGGAGGAAGAGGATGCCTGTCGGGAGCTGCGGATTCCGGCCAGCCACATCACCTGGCTGGGCTACGACGATGGGATGCTGGAATATGTCGATGCCCGCGAGCTGACCAGGCAGGTGGCCCGCGAGATCCGCCGCCATCGCCCCGACGCCGTGTTTTCGATCGACCCTGGTGCCCCTTATGAACAGTGGCACAAGTCCGATCACCGTGCGGGCGCAATGATCACCGTGGATGCGATGCGGGCGGCGGCGTGGCGTTTGTATTTCCCGGAACTCGAAGCCGAGGGTTTTGAGGCTTATACCGTTCCGGTCTCGTATCTTTATTACTCGGCGCAGCCCAACTACACAGTCGATATCACGGCGGTGGCCGAGCAGAAGGCCCGGGCGGCCGCCTGCCACACGAGCCAGTTCGGCACGATGGT
>CALKYM010000223.1 GCA_938003525.1 uncultured Planctomycetales bacterium
CGCCGGTGGGCATGTTGATTTCGAGCATGGGTGCCGGATCGGGATCAGCGGCGGCGGCCAACTCGGCCAGCGGCGTGCCGGCGTCTTCGCCATCGAAGCGCGCTCCGGCGGCAATCCAGCCGGCGATGGTGTCCAGCTCTGCCGGTGGCACTCGACCGCCGCCGCGCGGCATGTCGCCATCGGCAATCACCTGCACGATGCGGCTCTCGTCGGGTTGCCCGCGCACGACCACTGGCGAACCATCGGCGCCGCGCGCCAGCGCCGCAAACGTCGCCATGCTGAAGTTGCCCCGCATGCGATTCACGTGGCAGCCGCCGCAGCGACGCACCAGGATAGGAGCTACTTCGCTGGCGAAGCTGGGGCCGGCGGCGTCGCCCGGCGGCATGTCGTCGTCAGATGGTGCCGGTTCGTCCGGGATCTCGACGTCCTGTCCCGCGAGTTGTTCGGCCAGCCGCTCGATGCGGGTGGAGAGGCCGCGGATTTGCCGTTGGAGCGAGCCCGAGAGTTCGGCATCTTCCAGCGCCGCGATCAGTTGGTGGGCCCGGGCGACTTCGTTGGCTGCCTGCTCGTACTTGCGGGTGCGGAACAGGGAGCCGGCTGCCGTGACGGTCTTACGCAGGGCCGAAATCTGCTGTCCGGTCTCGCCCGATTGCGCGGCCGCGGGTTGGGCGTCGAGAGAGCAGTGAAACACGAACAACAGGCAGCCGAGCAGCCGAAGCAGGGGGCGACGCCATTCGCCAGACGTCGCTTCGATTTGTCGATCCGGTAGTCCAGCAGTTGGGAAGTGCGAAGGCGTGAACATCGCGCTGGTGGCCTCTTCTCATGCGCCGCGACGGTTCCGGTGCGCTGCGAGCACACTCGGCCCATGATAGATGTCGTCCGTGGCGACCGCAAAGAATCGTACGGGCCGTGCGGACGGCGCCGTCTTCAGCCCGTCGCACGGTGCTAGACGGCGTGGTGTCGCCGCACGACCTTCCTCTTTCGCTGCCGCCGGCTGGGCAGATAGCCGTGGCGGATGGCAAACGCCTCGGCGTAACGTTCGCGGGCGGCGTACGACGTATTGCGGTCGTCGATGAGATGGGCGAGCTCGTGCAGCAGAATGTTGTTGAGATAAAAGTCGCAGATGGCGTCTTCGGTCCACACCAGTTGCCACGACTTGCCCTGCTGAATCCAGCGACCGCCATGCATCTCCGCCTCGATCCGCTCAGCGGGGCGTGGCGGTTGACGGTAGTACTCCGACAGCGATTCCTCGATGGGATAGAGGTAGATCGTGGCTCCCCACTGCATGCCATAGCAGGGAAAACTCTGCTTTTTTCGGGTCATGCGGCCCAGATGCACGACCTCCAGCCCATCCAGAAAGTGCGGCGGAACCTGGGCCAGCCGGGCTCGAATCTCTGCCGGCGTGAGCACATGCCGAAATCCATCGCCGGGCGGCTGTACGACGAAACGGTAGCCGTGGCCCCCTTCGGTCGGCTCGTGCCAGTCCTCCGGGGGCGTGAACGGGAGCTGTGCGTTCGGTTGACGGTCGCGGAGCTGCTTGTTGTAGCGCACCTGCGGCGCGCGCACCCGACCGGCGGTGGCGAGATGACGAGACAATGATTTCGAGGGCCGTGCCGGGGGCACGGACCGTGACGTTCGACGGGGCATGGCGCTGGGTTCCCCTGGTTGTCGACCCACACCACAGCGCACACAGCGAGCCGTCCGTTGAAGGTCACCGCAAGCTGCGGCGCCTCTCCCGGCGATCCATCAGGGGAGGGCCAGCGAATCACACGCCAGCCAAAGGGACATGGGACAAATCCATCCTATGGCCGCCCGTGACCCGAAAACAAGTGAACAGCGTAAGTGCATTAAATGAAGCCACTTAAGTCCGGCCTGCCGGGTCTGCCAGGCCGATCTGAAGGCCAATCGGCGAGGCCGATTTCGGGACGAATGAACGTCATTCGAACGGGCGACGCCGCCGCAAGCCGGGCATCGAGTGCCGCTGGCATCGCGCTCTGTGCAATGCCGACGGCTGGCGACGCGAAGCGGCTGCTAAAAGGCCACTGCCCAGATGAGAATGATGACGACCAGGATGGCGGCACCGATGCCCAGTCCTAGCATGACTGAAAGGCCGACGTTGATATCGGGAGCCGCCTTGCGAGCCGCCGCAGAAGGTAGCGGTGCGAGTGGAGCGGCAGACTCTGTCGCCGCCGGAAGGTCGCCAAACAGATCGTCCAGCGGGCGTTCCTTCTTACCGCCAGAAGATGAACTGCCTTTGCGCTTGCCCGCGCTCGATGGCGACTTGCCCTGCGCGCCGGCCTTGCGTTTCTGGCTACCGGAGTCGCCGGCCTTCTGTCGGTGGTCGGTCTTGGCCCCGCGGTCCAGCTGGGAACCGGAACCGGCGGAAGAGGGTGGCTTCTGCTTCGACTTTCCCGAGCCTCCTGGCGGCTTACCGATCTGCGATTCTTCGGGTGCCAGTCCGAGAATCGAGTCGCCGTCTTCCGAGTCGTCCGGAGCGAACCCGTACGTCTTCTGGGTATCGTCACCCTTGACTTTGCCCGTGTCGCTGCCGCTTTGGTGACCCGGCTGCGATCCGCGGCGATGAATGCCCGAGCCGCTGCCCGAGCGTTTGATGTCACTGTCGCTGGCCGGGCGGCCGCGGGCGCGATCTACCCAATCGCGCAGGGCACCGGTCACGTCGCCTGCCGATTGATACCGGCGGTTGACGTCTTTGGACATCATTTGCTTGCAAATGGCGACCAACTCGGGCGGAACATCGGGGCGGTCGCGCTGAATGGGTTCAGGCTCCTGCATCTGATGTTTCATCAGACGCTGGGCCATCGTGCCTTCGGGGAAGGGCGGGTGCCCGGTGAGCAGGTAATACAGCGTGCAACCAAGGCTGTAGATGTCCGCGCGGTGGTCGACCTGATGGCTGTTGATGGCCTGTTCCGGCGCCAGGTAGTCGGCCGTGCCGAGCACGTTTTCGTCGTGGGCGACTGTCAACGAGTTTTGCTCGTCGTCGGAGAACCGCGCCAGGCCCATGTCGAGAATCTTGACGGTGCCGTTCTTATCGAGCAGCAGGTTGGCCGGCTTGATGTCGCGGTGAATGATGCGGCTCTGATGGGCGTAGTACAGCCCTTCGGCTGCCTGCGCGGTGTAGTCGGCAGCGCTGACATAGTCGAGCGGGCCCCGCTGTTGCACAGTTTCTTGCAGATCGAGCCCGTCGACGTACTCCATCACCAGGTAGTGCGTCTTGCCGTCGTGATCGATGTCGTAGGCGCGGACGACATTGGGGTGTTCGAGACGCGCGGCCGCTTGTGCTTCGCGGTAGAAACGGGCCAGGTACGAAGAGTCTTCCACCCGGTTTTTGGGCAGCACTTTGATGGCCACCCGGCGATGCATGAGCGAGTGCTCGGCCAGATACACGCTGCTCATGCCGCCGCTGCCCAGCAGGCCCAGCAGCTTGTACTTGCCCAGGAAGAAGCCCCTGTGGCGGCCGTCGAGCAACATGCCCGACTGCCACTCGGTGAGCAGTCCTGCGTCGATCAGGCGTGCAGCGACGATCCGGCTGTCGGTTTCCGACGTACCGATTCCGGCGTCGTCGAGCACGCTTTCCAGCTGCTCGTTGTCGACCAGACCGCTACGCCGGACGAGATCGAGGAAGCTCTGAGCCTTCACTTTGCCCATGCTAGTGCCGCGCTATTTGCCGCAGTCCCACCGGGCGTCGGAGAACACGATTGGTTGGATGAGTGATGCCGCGCAAAAAAACGCGCAAGGCCGTAGCCGTCGTGCCTTCGGTCCATTCAGGCGGCGCGCACACACCCCGTTCCCGGCGCGCGATGGACGTGCCGCACGAATTCGGCCCCTGGCTACCTATTTCGAGGCTACCAAGCCGCTGGGGAAGATACCAGAATATCTCCCGTCCAGAAAACAATTTCTGACGTATCAGCGACCGCTTTTCCGCCGCAGTTCGTACCACGTGAGAGGGCGGCTGTCGGCCAACTGACCGGCAATCGCTGCCTGACCCGTAATCCCCCGATCGCGGGGGCCGTCAGTTTCCGCCGACGCCGCAAACTGGATAGCCTTTGGAGCAGACAGACTGAGTGAATGGGCCGAGCGAAGCAATCGACTAAGCGACGAAGTCCGGGTTTGACGCAGCTTGGCATCTTCGCCAAGTATTGGCAGCGCGGCGCAGTGAAGACGCGGTTGGCCGCCACGTTTGGAGCCGATCAGGCGGCCGAGGTTTATCGAGCGTTCCTCACAACGGAAGTCGAACGGCTTGCTGAGCTCGCGGACCGGCAGGTGTTGGCCGTCTCTCCGGCCAGCACGGTGTCCGCGTTTCGCGAAGTCTTTCCCGATGGTTGGCAGATCGAGCCACAATGCGAGGGCGATCTCGGAGCGCGGATGGAGCACTACTTCTCTTCGGCGCTGGCGGCTGATGCCGATCGCGTCGTATTGCTCGGCTCGGACAGTCCCAGCGTTCCGGTTGCCTACGTCGAGCAGGCGTTTGCTTCGCTCGAAAGTAATGACGCGGTGTTGGGGCCCACGGCGGATGGCGGCTATTACCTGATCGGAATTCGCGGCAGGGTGCCGCCCATTTTCACGGGCGTGGCGTGGAGCACGTCGCAGGTGTGGGAGCAGACCGTGACTCGGCTGCAGGCGGCGAACCTCACGTTCGCGGAACTGCCGGACTGGTACGACGTCGACGATGCCGCAGATCTGCAGCGCCTGCGCCACGATCTCGTGCAGCAGGGTGCGGACGACGCGCACCTGCAAGCGCTCTCTGCGCGTCTCGTGACGATTCTCGGGGAGTGAAAACGACCGCGCGCGGGGGCAGCCCCTCGGTACACGGCACGACTGGCCGTTAGACTCAACGCTGCGCGGCCATCGAATTGCAGCCGCAGACTGAATCAGCGTCCTTTTGTCCGCACGAGCAACGAAGTGTCTGCAGACGATGTGCTGATCATCGGCGGCGGAGTGATTGGGCTGTCGATGGCGTACGAGCTCGCCACGCATGGAGCGCGTGTGCGCGTCCTTGAACGCGGCGAAGTGGGGCGAGAGTCGTCCTGGGCGGGGGCCGGGATTCTGCCACCGGGGACACTGCGCCAGACGGCCGATTCCTACGCCGCGCTGGTCGCGATGGGACACAGGTTGCACGAACAGTGGGCTCGCCGACTCGCTGAGGAGACGGGCATCGACAACGGGTATCGTCGCTCGGGCGGTCTACGGGTCGCGCGCGATCACGCCGCGGCCGAATTGCTGAGCGCGGCCTCGGTGCTGTGGCATGAACTCGGCATTCGCGCTGAGTCGGTTCGTGAAGATGAGCTTGCCGAACTTGAACCAGCGCTGGCCGACCGAACTGGGCGAGAGCCGCTAACCGCAGTTTGGTATCTGCCCGACGAAGCGCAAGTTCGCAACCCCTGGCACATGCGAGCCCTGCTGGCGGCATGCGGACGCCTGGGAGTCGAGATCGAGACGGGCACGCCGGTCGAAAACTTCGAGCTTCGCGACGGCCGAGTAGCGGCCGTTCGCACCATGGACGGAAGACGTGAGGCCGCGCGTTACTGCGTTGCCGGCGGTGCCTGGAGCGGCCAGTTGCTCAATCGTTTGGGCATCACATTGGGAGTGCGTCCCATTCGCGGTCAGATCGTGATGCTGCGCTGCTTCCCGGGCAGCCTGAACAAGATCGTCAACGAGGGACCGCGATATATCGTGCCTCGCACCGATGGTCGGGTGCTGATCGGCTCAACCGAAGAAGATGTCGGCTTCGACAAGCGGACGACTGCCGAAGCGGTTCGAGATCTGATCCAGTTGGGCCAGGATCTCGTGCCACACCTCGCGGAGGCGGAAGTCGAACGTTGTTGGGCCGGCCTGAGACCCGGGACGGCCGATGACTATCCGTACATGGGGCAAGTGCCGGGTTACGACAATGTGTTCGTAGCCGCCGGGCACTTTCGCGCAGGTCTACAACTCTCGCCCGCCACGGCGGTCGTCATGCGCAAGCTAGTCGACGGGGGCGACCCTGAGATCGACATGAGCATCTTTCGACTCGATCGTAGTTAGCGGTGGCGATCAGCGGAGACGTTCGGCATCGCTGGAGTTGTCGATCAGCAGCCGAAAGATCGAGACGCCGGGTCGACCGGTGAAGGTCTGCTCGTGGTCGACGCGGACCGTGTGCGTTCGAATGAGTGATTCGGCAAGCTGTGCCGCGATCTGGCGCGAGTAGTCGCCTGATCCTCGAATGATGAACCAGCCCCCCCCCGTTTCGACGAGCAATGCGCGCTGCGTCGGTGGGAGGCGTTCCGGCTGGGAAGTCTTCAGCGATTCGACCCGTCTGCCGCCCTCTGCCAGGTCGTAGATATTGTTCACCGGCATGGTACAGAAACCGGCGGGCGACGCGTGGTTTTCCGTGCTGTCGCACTCGATCAATCCCGAGCGCACGAAGACCGGCCGGCGGGCATCTGCGTCCGTGGCCAGAATCTCGTGCACTGCAGACCGCCAGTCGCCGCGCTCATGATGGCCGAAGGTGCCGGTGTCCGCGTAACACCGCGCTGCGCCTTGCGATGACCATGCGGCGGCGACGATGAGCGCGAGGTAGTACGCTAGTCTGGCGCGCCGCGCAGCGAATAGGTCTCCGAACAAACCTGCTGCCGCGATGGCCAGCGGGATGAGGGCTCCCAGATAACGGGGATAGAACAGTCGCGCGATGTCTCCGGCAGCGAGTAACCACGCCACGGTCAAGGTGGCGGCGATAATCCCCAGCAACACGCCGACGCCCCGCGCCGGTGCGGTTGGGCGAGAGGCGAAGTCGGGCTTTCGCGATTGGCGAGCGGTCAACTCAACCGCTAGCGCGACACTCAGCGGGATGACGAACCACGTGAGCCAAGGGAAAATGAGCAAGGGCGACCAGAGTTCCGGCCGACTGATGAAGATCTCCCAATTGTCGCGGCGTGCCGCGATGTCGAGCGCGTGCGGAATCAGCGGAAGTAGCAGCACCAGGAGGATCACGGCATCGACCACTGCGGTATGCGGCTGATAGGGCAAGGGGCACCGCTGCCGATTTGCCAGCAGCCGGGCGGCACACAGACAGAGCCCTTCGCCGACCAGCAACAAGCCCGCCGTGTAGTGCAGGTGGCAGATGAACAGCGAGAGCGCGATGCAGATGCCGCGCCGCGTGTGGGTGGGCTTACGCAGAACGCAGACAAACGCCGTGACTTGCAGGACTGCGGCGAGATGTAAGACCGCGTAGGGTCGCGCATCTTGTGAGTAGAAGATCAGCTCGCGATCCAATGCCACGACGATTGCTGCCGACCACGCAGCCGCGAAACTGCCTCCCAGCCGCCGCACCAGGCTGAACACGGCGAGCACGACCAGTGTGCCTGCTACGACCGAAGGCAGTCGCAGGACCGGTTCGCTCAGTCCGAACGCCTGCACGATTGCCCGCATGCCGTAGAAATAGGGCAGGCCTTGATTGCCCGTTCTGGCACGCGGCGCGACGTCCGACCACGCGCCGTCGACGGTCCAAGAGGTGTGCAACTCATCGAGCCACAAGCTGTGGTCGAGGGCGAAGAGCCGCACGGAGAGCGCCACCGCGACAATCGCAATTAGCGCAGCGAACCGTGCGATCCGCGAATTGGCTTGAGTAGGCGGAGAGACGTTCACCGCGGCGATTGTAACGGCGGTCTCGCAACGGAGTGCGGGCTACGGCGTACGCGGGGCCTTAGCCGCGGACGAAGTTCTGCACGATGCCGACACTTGCCGCGCCACAGCTCGCCAGCGTCGCGCTCGTCGGACAATCCGTACCGTTTGCGTCTCGTTCAACGACGAGCAGGTCCCAACGCTCTTGACCGAGTAGCTGGGACACTTCCGGCAGAGTTGCATCGAGCGGGCCGGCGTCGACCAGCACGACGTCGTAATGCTCGCGCAGCTCCTGCCAGAACTTGGCGCTGCCTGCAGCGGGTTGGCCGACGCTCGCATCGCCGCGCAGCGGACCGAGCGTGGCGTGGTCTTCGAGCGACTCGACGAGCACTTCGTCGACGGGAACTTCACCGCACAGGGCGGCCGTCCAACAGACAGTGGGTCGCACGCCCAACTGAGTGGCGAGTTGTGGGGCGGCGAAATGGGCATCGACCATGGCCACCGACGTGCCCCGCCGGCAGCAGAGCCGAGCCAGCGCGAGTGCGATAGTCGTCGCTCCGCTTTGTGGTTCCCGACCGCTGACTACGAGCAGCGGACCGTGCGCCGCCGCGTCGCGTGCCATCCGCCGTACCAATTGCTCGAACCCTTCAGAGACCGCATCGAGGATTGAATCAACAAGCTGCGGCCAACGAAATCGATCGACCTCGAGCGCTGGAATCCAATGGGACGAGGCCGGCGCTGGCTCTGCAGTTGCTGGCTCCTGCGGCGCGTCGACGCCCGCCGCCTGACGGTTGAGACGACCGATCAGCGCCACGGTATCCGGGTGCAGATCGTGCTCCGGCGCGGCGTCGCAAAAGTCCGACTTCTGCGAAGTCGTCACCCGTTCGGTTGTGCCGACCGTTTCGCAAGTCACGCGGTCGAAGACCTCGTTGTGGTCAGAGGTAGCGACGGCCTTTGGCGCGCCGCCGCGACCCTCTCTGGAATCGACGCCGGCCTTGGGCGAACCCGCCGCCGATGGGGCCGAGTCGGTTTCCACCGGCTGCGTCGACGCAGATTCTGAGTCGGCGGTCCCCATCCAACGCGCACGTTGCGAGGGGCTGCGAAACGCATCGAGCACTGAGTCACGCGAGCTATTCATGGATTCCATCCAGGCGGGGGTTGGGCGATCGTGCCGCGAAGCCGCGCGGCGCCCGTGTCGTAACTCGCGGGCGGCGGTTGTTGCCTGCTAGCCGCTTCGGGTGGCCAAGGGATATCGCGGGGCAAAGCGGCATCAGGCGGCGCGACCGGCAGGCTTGGGCGTTGCGCAACCTGTGGGTAGTCCGACCCTGGAGCATTGAACAGGGGCGTCGTTGCTGGCGCCGTCGCGGCGCCGCCATTGTAGTAGCGTGTGGCGGTCGTCGGTGCAGTGGCCGCTCCGTATGGTTGACCCCAGCGTGGGTCGGTGTGATTCCACGGTGCGTAGCCGCCTTCAATCTGTGTTTCGGCGTCCGTAACCGTTCCGGCGCCGGTGGTGGCACCCGTAGGCTCGATCATCGCGGTGCTGGCTGACTGCGGGCTGGTCGCGGTCGCGTGGTTGGCCGCTCCAGCGTTGGAAGCAGGGACGTCTGAGTTCTCGCGACCCGACTGACCGCTGGTTGGCGTTGCTCCGCCCGTCTGGAAGTACGGATTCGTGATCACAGTGGGGCGAACCGGCGACGATGTCGGCGCGCCATCCTGGTCCATCACTTGGGGCAGGGCGGCCGAAGTGGTGGTCGTCGCCTGCGCCGCTGGTTGATTGTGCGGAGGTTGCAGTTCGCCGGCTGCGTTGGCGGCCGCGGTCGATGCTTGGGGGATCGCCGGTGGCGTCGGCTCCTGCAATTCGGGACCGCCCTGCGCCGGTTGGTCGGGCACAGCGGCCACCTTTTCAGTCGGAGGCGCTTGAATCGTCGCGTCGCCGGGCGTGGCATCTGCCAGCGCGACTTCCGCGCTGGGAAGAGCCGGTTCGGAGCTCACTGTCTCTGTAGTTGGCGGTGCTGCGGCCGCCACTTCCGCCGGAGCGGGCGGAGTACCGGTGTCGGGTACCAGCACTGCTGAAGGCTGCTGCGCTTCAGGGGCTGGCGGACCCGGGGAAGTCGGTTCCGGTTGAGCGGCCACTTGTTCGGGTTCTGCGACCGGCGGCGCGGCGTTGGCGACGGGTCGCTTCGTCGGCAATTGATTCTGTTGTTGGGGACCGCCGACGAGCGTCAGTGCCAACAGCGCTGCGGCCATCAAAAGTGCGACGGCCAGATTGCGGGGGTCGAGTACCAGCCCGCGCAGCTCCGAACGCCAGTTGATACTCCCCACACGCTCACGCCAGGCGCGGACTCCGCGGGCAGCGCGGCCCGCGGTGCCACGCACGGTTCCTGCCACTGCGTTGAGTTGACGTTGTAGCGGTGCGTCGCCCCCGCTTACGGCGCCCTCTGCGCTGGCGGTCGTGCTTGGTGTTTTAGCGGGCTGTTCGGATCGATCGAAGCGGACTGCTGTGCGGCGGTCGCCGGCTGCGGCTGCCAAGGGTGGGACGGGATGTTCTTTGGCTCGCTCAGGCGTCGTCGTCTCCGTGGCCAGCGGCGCGGACAGTGGCGCGTGCGCGGCTTCGTAGCGAAGTCGCCGCGCATGCCGGTCGAGAGCCGCTCGGCCTTCGGCCAGCATGTCGGCTGCGGGGCCGGCGATGAACGGATCACTCGCGGTGGTCTGCGGTGCGGTCGCTGCCGCCGGGGCATCCATATCGGGCACCCGCAACACGATCTGGGGCAACGATGCCCCGGGCGAGGTCGAGTTGTCCCGATGAGCGTCCATCGCCTACTCGCTTTTCGGATTGCGCGCGTGACCACACAGCTCGCCGAGGCCGCGCGCGGGCACCCACCGCGCCCGGAAGACGCAACACCGGCTGCTGGCAAGTATCGGTAGGGGTTGTTCCGATCTTGAGCAGCATCGGGATTGTGCCGGTTATGCCGGCTGGGAAGAGTTGGCAGGATAAAGAAGGTCGACGGTGTCATTACGACCCGCCCGGGGCTAGCTGCGTCGCCCACATTCGCGAACTAAAGCATTGTGGGTTAGCGAGTTATGGCGGTTGCCTCGGCCCGGCCCTTTTGCCATACTCCGAACCAGAGGCCCAAGATCGGGCTCTCATGGACGAAGCCCGGCTGACACCATCCAAGGACTTGCGATGACGACCGCCCAACGCTCCGACACGCTTGCGCTGCTCGAGCGGCT
>CALKYM010000224.1 GCA_938003525.1 uncultured Planctomycetales bacterium
TCGCGCCAGCTTCTTGAACGACGACCAGAAAGAAGACCTGGTCGAGCGGCTGGTCGAAGGCGCCCGCTCGCAAGGATTCGACAGTGACCTGTGGACGTGCCCACGGGTGAAGCTGTTGATCGAACGGGAGTACGGCATCTCGTACCACGTCGACCACGTGTCGCGGTTGTTGCGCAGTTTGGGATTCACGCCGCAGAAACCGGCCCGACGGGCGATGGAGCGCGACGACGAGGCGATCGAGAACTGGATCCGCAAGGACTGGCCGCGCATCAAAAAAAGGCGGCGCGCCTCGGAGCCCATCTTGTTTTCTCCGACGAAACCGGCGTTTTGCTGAATCCGCTGGTGCGTCGCACTTGGTCGGCGGCCGGTTTCACGCCGCTTCTGCATCGCCGGCTCCGCGCGTACAAGCACCTTTCGGCCATCGGCGCCCTGTCGATCAGTCCAGGTCGGCGTCGGCTGCGATTCGTCTGGCAACTGCACCGGGAGTCGATCAAGCAACCTCAAGCGATCGACTTCTTGCGGCAACTGCTGCGTCATTTTCGCGGTCCCATCGTGCTGGTGTGGGATCGGCTTTCGGTGCATCGTGGAGCCCGCATCCGGGAGTTCGTTGCCAGACACCCTCGCCTGCACCTCGAATACCTTCCGCCCTATGCCCCCGAGTTGAATCCCCTCGAATACGGCTGGGGGTGGCTGAAGACGAACCCGCTGGCCAACCGCTGTGCCGGCGACCTCGACGAGTTGACCAGCATGGCCGAAGACGCAAAGCACCACATCGCACACAACCAACGCCTGCTCGCAGGATTCATGGGGAACTCCAGAGTTCGATGTCGGTGATCGTGCCGGACGTTTCAGTGCCGAATGTGTGCCGCAGGCTGTAGAGTACAAGCCGCTCCCCCGCGCGTGTCTCGATGCCCGCCCGCACACGAACGCGGGCCATCTTGCGACACAGGCAGTCTTTCGTATACGGCTTGGCTCGTGTGTTGAGGAATACGAAGTCGGTGGATTCGTGCGGCGTCTGTGCCAACCGCCGACAGAGCTTCCAGATCACATCGGGCAGTGGAATCACGCGCGGTCGCGGATGTCGCTGGCGGGTAATCGTCTTGTGGTCAGAGAGAATCCAGAAGCCATTGTCGAGATCGACCCACTCCCAAACGAGCGAGCGGACCTCGGTCGGTCGACAGCCGGTCATCGCGAGCGCGAACAGGAATCGTCGGAACGACGGATCGCTGTGGCGCAGCAGGGCGCGAAACTCAGCAGCCTCCATCACTCGCGTGCGCATCCGCGGGGCCGGCTTTTGGTAGCCCGACAACGGATTGACGTCGAGCAGATCGTAGCGCACGGCCCAGCCGAAGACACTCTGCACGGCGGCAATGGTGTCTCGCACAGTCGTCGGGCTAAGCGAGGTCAGTTCACGCTCGATCGCCGCGAGCCGCCGGCGGCGGATGGCGCCAACGCGCAGGTCGGTTCCCAGAATCGGGAGCGCTCGACTCAAACGATGTCGGTAGCTCGCGTAAGTCGCCGGCTTCTTGCGCGCCCGCACATCGTCGAGCAACTCGTCGGCCAAATCGGCGAATGGCTCTTCGAGCCAGTCGCGTGCCGGCTCACGACCACTTTGCCGCTGCCTGATGTCGCGCAGCTTGCGACAGGCAACGCGGTAGTTGCGATCCAGATAGACCCGCTTGCCATCTATCGACGTGCAGTAGAAGCTGCTGGCAGCGTGAAACCAGGGCTTGGTCAGACTACGACGTGGCATGACGGACCTCCCAAACAACATGAGCAAGTCATGTCCTGGAAAGTCCGATGTGGCCGGCCCGCGATCCGACGTTGTGGGTATAGAGTGGGTATCGCGGGTCGGCCCGTCGCTACTTCGTTGACGTAAGTACTTGTAGCATAAGGTCGGGGCGAAAGGATTTGAACCTTCGACCTCTGCGTCCCGAACGCGACAGACTCACCAGAACCGTTTCAGTAAACCAATCATACGCAGGAGTTTGCGATCATCAAGTAACCGGCTGAATAAGGCGCAAGTCGTTCTAATTCGCCACCCTGAACGTTTTGTGGGTACATAATGGGTACGGCGAATGGCTGCTGTGCACATCTGACCAGCTTCAAATTCCTGTACCAGGCTGAGCAAGGACTGCCATCGAGCAACTGCTAGTGGGCATGGATCGCCCAAGCATTCAACTAACAAGGACCATGGCCTTTGCTGAAATCGCCAATCTTCCTTTCCGGCCAAGACTCGCCGACTAGTCAACTTCTCAGCACGCTAGATTCGTCTCGATCTCACCGCCCTCAGGGTCGCCCTGGCCAAGCGTGTCGTCGGCAAAGTTATAAAGGAACCAGTCCATTTCACTACCACCGGTCAGCATGTCGGCCAACGCATCGTCGACTATTGTGATATCGGGCTGAAGGAAGAAATTCCCATTTGCGCGGGGCCCGCTACCGGTTCCACTTATATTGGCTACTCGAGTTGCATAGTCGTTTCCAGAGGTCCACTCGTCGAAGATAGCATTCAAGCCGTCGACGTTTTGCTCTGGTTCCGCAACGGAAAAGATGACGTCGCTTGCCAGGAGAAGATCATCCCCGGATCCGCCGTCGAGTGTCTCCTGCCCATCTCCACCGACAAGGACGTCATCGCCATCGAGCCCGTCGATCGAATCGTTACCGTCGAGTCCTCATAACAGGTTGTCTCTCGCATTCTCTGTCAGCGTATCGTTATGCAAACTACCGGCACTGCACTCTACAACTGTGCAGTCT
>CALKYM010000225.1 GCA_938003525.1 uncultured Planctomycetales bacterium
TGGCGGTGGTCGCGGATGGCGCGGCAGCGGTCTTCGAGACCGCTGAAGAGGCCGCCGCCGGGGAGGTCACGTTTCCAGGCTGCGGAGACCTCGGTCACGGCCCGCCGCAGGCCGCGACGCAATCGCATGGAGAACAGCCACAACAACAGCGCCGACCAGGCCACCAGCCAGAAGGCGGCGTGGACGAAGAAGTCCCAGCCGAAGATTTCCGCGGCCGCGCCGGTCCAGTTCGGATCGATGAACTCGGCCAGCCACGAGTCGTAGAAAAAGTTCTTGCCCAACCGGAACAGAATCGCCACCAGCATCACGCCGAACAGCAGCTCATAGCGCAACCGTGTGAACCAGCCCGTGTGTCGTCGCGCCTCGCGGGAGATGACCTCCTGCAACTGCCGCGCGGTCGAGACAACGAACGCCTCGCCGGCGCTCTCCGCTTCCGCTTCGAGCCGTGCCATCGACGCCTCTTCGCGCGGCAACCCGACTTCGCCGGCGTAGCCCTGCAGAATGATGGCCGCCGTGCGCAGCTCGGCGGGATCCCAGCTTCGCGACACGGCGCGGGCCGTATCTCCCGCCGCAATCCGCTCGCGCCGCTGTCGGGCCAGCGCCCGTCCGCCGGCCGCCGCGCCCCAGATAGCCATCTGCATGGGCGAACGAATCCTGGCGAGTGCCGCGCCGCCGAGCAAACTGCCCAAGCCTTGATAGGCCCGCAACAAGCCGGCGAAAGGACTCAGCCCCCACCGCGATGCGACTTCGCCCAGCAGCCGGTCTTCCCAGGCCCGC
Organism: uncultured Planctomycetales bacterium; assembly: GCA_938003525.1. Taxonomy (GTDB): domain Bacteria; phylum Planctomycetota; class Planctomycetia; order Pirellulales; family JAEUIK01; genus CALKYM01. Next base: position 778 of record CALKYM010000225.1, read on the forward strand.
CGCGAGTTGGTCAGTTCTTCCCGCGCCGTCGACGCCAGGCGGGTGGCCAACTGCTGCCGTTGTTCGGTCAGCGCGCCTTCAAGTTGTTCGACCGTCGGCAGCGCCACGTCGATTCGCGCGGCGCAGGCGTCGAGCGTCCCGCCGGCCAGCTCAAGGAAGTTCACGCGACGGATGCGCTTGGCGGCGGCTCCCGCGAGACTCTGTGTGAGCAGATCGACCAGCCGACCGAAGTCGCCACGGGGCGGCACGCCGGCCCGGGCATCGGCCAGCCCGGCGAGGGAATCGACGAAGAACATCTCGCCCGACTGATACTGGTCGGCCAGCACGTCCCGCCAGTCGGCGCGGATGTCGTCGTCCACGTCGGCGTGCGTCTGCACGAACACCAAGCGAGCGCCGGCGGCCGCGGCCGCTAGTTCTTGCTCGACACAGGCACTGCGATATTTCTGCTGTGTGGAAACGACAAGCAATACATCGCAGTGGGGCAACAACTCGCGCAACCGCGCCAGGTTGCCGGCTGCCGACTCGGGCGCCGGCTCCTCGCTCTCGCTGGTGTCGGGGTCGGGACAGTCGAGCAGCACCAGGTCGGCCAGCGCTTCGCTGTGGCGATGGACGACTTCGACCGTCTCCGGGGCCATGCCCAGCATCTGCGGCGTGATCTCCGGCCGGCAGATGAGCACGGGCATTCGCGTCGTGGGGCGCTGACGCCCAGTGATGGCAACTTCCTCGCCGACCAGCGCGTTGATCAGCGCGCTCTTGCCGGCGCCGGTTCCGCCGAAGGTGGCCACGACCAGCGGAGCCTGCCAGCGGACGCGGAGCGTATCGACTCGCTCGCGCAGGCGCGTCACCAGCGCACGTCCAGCTCGCGCAGGTGGCCAGGGAGGGCCGTCGTCGGCCCAGGCATCAAGGTCTGCCATCAGGGCATCGACCTCGGCCAGCAGATCGAGATGTTCCCACTCAGCCGATGACATCCGCGCGGCTGACTCCTGGCAACGAGGCGCAATCCCAAACGCCATCGTAGCACACCGGCCGCTCATCGCCGGCAACAGTGACCGCGCAGACCACGTGAAGCGCGCCCGGCAGACTACGTTCGCCGCGCGGAGCGTTGGCGACTACTGACGACGCCCTTCGTTGGGGCGCCCGGCCAGTCGCTCGAACTCAGAAGCCCGCTCGTCGTGCCCCAGGTGGCGATGCATCTTGGCCAGGTTGCCGTAGGGCACGGCCAACATCTGCTCTTTGGCGTAGCCGGCTTCGACCGCCTGATCGATGAGCTTCGCGCCCCGCTCGGTGAGTTGCACGGCATCGGCCTGCTGCCCTTCTTCCCACATTGAGATGGCCATGCTCACCAGGGCTTCGCCTTGATCGGCCAGCTCACCCGGCGGTGTACCTTCCAACGACTCAAGCACCAACGGCACAGCTTGCGCGAAGTACTCCAGCGCCGCGGAATGGTCGCGCTTCTGCACCGCGTGAATGGAACCGACGCGGAAATAGGCTCGGCCGAGTTGTCGGGCGGCGGCAGGATGATCGCTCATCAACTCGCCACCCAGTTCCAGGTAGTCGAGCGCCAGCGAGCCCAACCGCAGCGCTTCCGCCGGATCGCCCTGCAACTGCGTGACGCGGGTGGCGTCCGAAAGTACCAACCCGAGCTGCCAGGCCAGTCGCTGTTCGTCCCACGAGTCGTCCGCGTCGGAGATCAACTGCTCTCCGGCGCGCCGGGCTTGTTCGAGATAGCCACCCGGATCGAACGCCCCGCGGCACGCCGTACAAGCAGAGAGCGCGGTGCGGCTGACTTGCAACTGCCACCGCAACCGTTCCTGGCCGCTCGTTGCGGTCGCATCGGCGAGCTCAGTCGCCCGATCGAGCCACATGGGGACGACCTCGCTCTTGCGACGCCATTGCCCTCGCGCCACATCTTCGGCCACGGCCAAGTGCGCCTCGATCGCCATCCGTTCGGCGGCGCGGCGTATCTCAAAGTTGTCGTCCGCCAGCAAAGGTTCGGCGAGCTTGATCGCCCGCAGGTGATACTCGATCGATTGCTTGAAGTCCTGCGCGGGCCCCTGTGCGAGAAGATCGCCCGCGAGCAGAGTCGCCTCGCAGCGCTGGTCGCTGGTGAGCTCGTCGTTTTCGAGCACCCGATCGAGCTCGTCGTTGGCGGCCACGAATCGCCCCAACTGCATCAGGATCCGCACGCGCTGGAGCCGGCAGGTCGTCGGATCTTCGTTCGCCTCGAGCGCGGCATCGATGGAGACCAGCGCCTCTTCGAGTCGCCCCGCGTAGGCCAACGTGCGGGCAGAGTGCAAGTAAAGTTCGGTCGCCTGCGAATCGAGCGTCATGGCGACCAGCAGGTCGTTCAGACTGGCGTGAGGCCGCACCCGGAATTGATTGGCCGCGCGGGCGACGAAGGCCTCCGCGCCGATCGGTTCGATGATGAGCTGCAAGACCTCGAGCCGGTCGCCTTCGGGCGCGAAGCCGAACAGCACGCCCCGCTCCGGATAAACCAGTCCCAGCGGCGTCCCCTGCGCATCGCGAATACTGGTGGGGTGAAACTCGGAGAGGCCCAATTGCTTGGCCATCTCTTCGGGCGCGAATCGCTGCTGCAAGTTCACGACGATCGACTCGACGATGCCGTCGCGGAGACTGATCACAACGCGCTCAAAGGGCTCCAACGCATAGACGCGTTGTTCGACGCCCGCGCGGCGAGCCACTTCTGCCGGCTCGCCCCACGCCTCATCGACCGCAGCCGAATCCGAAAGGCCCGGCTTGATGCCGTTGAAACTGGCGGGCTCAATGTCCAGTTCTTCAAGATCGATCCCTGGTGCCAGTTGACCTGCGTCGTCAGTCGGCTCATCGGCAGTTGAAGCGTCGTGCGTGTGGTCGGGGGCATTCGATTCCGCCGCGCTCTCGCTGTCGGTTGTCGATTGGGGTGCGGTGCGAATCTTCAAGACCGATGGCGGTGACGACAACGGTTCGTCGACTTCGACGGCCACCGAGTCATCTGCCGTGTTCTCCGCCGACGGCTGATGCGCATCGGCGCCGGTGAAGATGCACACCATGAAGAGCGCTGCAACCAGCGCTCGGGCAACGATGCGTGCGAATGGAGAGTCGACGCGCATGCGTTGTTCCTCCCTGAACAACTTGCCGGTCGGCCGCCCGCTAACGTGCAGTTGTTGGCAGGCCGTTTCCCGTGGCTGAATGACTACGCGGCGAGGGACTCATGCCCCTCGCCCCCGCCCATACTCAAGCGCGATTCCTTCGCGCGCGACTGTGGGAGGCGGGGCACTATAGCCTGTGCTGGGATACCGACCTAGAGCGATGCGCGGCTGCGAAAGCAGGCGGCGCCGGCTCGCCGCCGCTAGCGATGCCAGCGATAGCTTGCGTGGCGTGTTTAGAGCAGTGCGAGTCGATCGCGCGCAGCGCCCAGGTTTTGATTTGCGAGGGCTTCGCGCGTCCCGCGCAACAATGCCTGCTGTCTGGCCGTGAAAGGCAGGGCGGAGCCGGGCGGCGGAGGATGAGGAACCAGGCTTTCTGCAATCGCTGCCAGCAGCGACTCGATACCCTGGCCCGTCAGCGCACTCGTTGCGATGAAATCGGGAAATGGCTCGTTCGCATCGCTCAACAGATCCGACTTGTTCATCACAACCAGCATTTTGTGCGTTGCAGTAGCAGACAGCTCCATTGTTTCCGCCGGCTGCGTCGCGTCACACACCCAGATCACGAGATCGGCCGCCGCTCGTTCGCGCTCGGCCGACTGAATGCCCGTCGCTTCCAGCGCATCGGCGGTCGCCCGAATCCCGGCCGTATCGGCCAGCTCTACGAGCCAGCCATCGATGGCTGTCGTGACGGTGACGACGTCGCGCGTGGTGCCGGGCTCTGCAAAGACAATGGCCCGCGAGTATCCAACCAGGGCATTCAACAGACTACTCTTGCCCACGTTCGGCGCGCCCGCCAGCACGACGCGCCAGGGACTCGTCAGTCGCTCGCCACAAGGTTCCCATTGCATAAGCTGGTCGATCTGCTGGGCGGCTTCGACAAGCTCCTGCGCGGCGAGCAAATCGTCGATCTGCTCGATCGACCTGCGCAACGCCCCGTGCAATTGGTCCAGCAGGATGCCTGCGGCACGCTGGGTCTTGGCGTGGGCCAGAGTGATGCGCGCTTCAGTTTCGATCGGATCGTCACCCCGACTGTGAAGATACTCTTCCCAACCAATTTGCCGCGCGCCTTGGTCGACGAGCGCCTGCACCACACCTGCGACGGCCGCCTTACCGCCGTGGCAGTGAAGCGCCATTGTTTCGTCGTCTTGCCGGCACAGCACAACTTCCTCGCAGGCGGCTTCGCCCGTTGCCAGCACGAACCGGCCAAAAAGAATGCGGCCGATGGCCAGAGTCCCCCAGTCGACTTGTCGGGCTGCGCGAAAACAGGCAGACACGTAGTGTACGGCGCTGGCACCGCGCACGACGACTGTCGCCAGTGCGGCGCGGCCCGGAGGCGTGAGCACCGAAACGTAGCTCTCGGGCGGATCGTCGTCTCGTCGATCCGAGTGCCTGACTGAGGGCGCGGACATGCCGTGATTCTGCCTGCGCGCGATCTTCAACGCATCACGGTGCCGAAAGGGCGATGCCCGACAACACCAGGTGCCGAACGTAACGTGCGTCGGGACCGACGTATTGCGCCATCGACTCTGCCGCCCCACCGCTGAGGAAAACCTGTGGCGGAGCCGAGCATTGCTGGCTCAATTGCAGGATGGCTTCCTTCACCGCGCCGACAGTTCCCCAATAGAGCCCCGACTTCATCGCGTCAGCCGTCGAGGTGCCGAGGGGTTCCGGAGCAGTCGCCCAGGTATCGGCTGCCAGCCGCGGCAACTGATCGGTGAATTCATGCAGCGCGCGGGCCGACATATCAATGCCCGGTCCGATAACGCCGCCCAAAAACGCGCCGCCCGCCGAAACCACGTCCGCCGTCAGTGCCGTGCCGAGATCGACGACGATTGCAGGGCGATTCGGATCGCGGAGCCGATTGGCGGCCATCGTAGCCAGTAAGCGGTCGATGCCGACGGCCTCCGGCTGCGGAACTTCAACCGTGAGTGGCAACGTTTCCGCGGCAAGCATGGCCACGTTGCCCGCTGCATCGCGATCACGCAGCCAGGCGATCAGCCGCGTCGAACCGAGCAGGTTCACGGTGGCCAGTCGCCAGTCGGCGTCTTGTGGTGCAATCGGCGTCAGCCACTCGGTGAGCTTGTCGAGCGGCTCGTCGAGCGTCGAGACGTCGTACGTGCGATCGGGGGTCGGCAGCTCACCGGGCGCGCTGTCAGCGGCGGCGAACAGCCCCAACTTCATGCGCGTGTTGCCAACGTCGACGGCAACGATCGGGCGATTGGGCGAGGGCGACATTTTGAACTACTGCTCCGGCACCGTGGCGGCGGCGAGCGTTTCTGCAATGTCTTGCAACAGCCGATTCAGTCCTGCTCCGGTGACCGCCGAGATGCGGTGCACCGGACGACCCAGCGCGTTTTCCATCTCGTCGCCCACTCGCTCCGCGTCGGGCAGTTCGCACTTGCTGAGGGCGATGATTTCCGGGCGCTCGCCCAAGGCATCATCATAACGCTCCAACTCCTCGCGCACCGAACGGTAGTTGGTCAGCGGTTCGCTGCCATCCATGGGGACCGGCTCGACGAGGTGGACCAGGATTCTGGTGCGCTGCACGTGCCGCAGGAAGTCGTGGCCCAATCCCGCTCCTTCATGCGCGCCCTCGATCAGCCCGGGAATGTCGGCCAGCACGAAGCCGCGGTCGGCGTCGAGCTGCACCTGGCCGAGGTTCGGCTGCTTGGTCGTGAACGGATAGTCGGCAATCTCGGGCCGCGCACGTGAGAGGCGACTGAGTAGCGTGCTCTTGCCGGCGTTCGGTTTGCCGACGAGTCCTACGTCGGCAATCAGCTTGAGCTCCAGCACCAGCTCACGCTCTTCACCCTCAGTACCGGGCGTGAACTGGCGTGGAGCGCGATTCGTCGAAGACTTGAATCGCGTGTTGCCCTTGCCGCCTTTGCCCCCGTGCGCCGCTACGACCGTCTCGCCATCGCCGGCCAGATCTTTGATCACGAATTGGCGGGTGGCATCGATGACCACGGTGCCGGGTGGAACCGGAATCGTGACGTCCTGGGCGTTGCGGCCGTGGCGGTTGTCTCCGCGTCCGGGCTCACCCTTGTCGGCCGTCCAGTGAAAGCGGTGCGACACCCCGGCCAGCGAGTTGACTCCGGCCACTGCCGCCAGAATCACATTCCCGCCGTGCCCTCCGTCGCCCCCGTCGGGTCCGCCGCGGGGAACATACTTTTCGCGACGGAAACTGACGCAGCCATCGCCACCTTTGCCGCCGGCGACGTGAATCTTCACTCGGTCAACGAACATGGGACGCTCATGCCCAACCGCTCAGGGCGATGCGGAACGGCTTCACGCACGGCGTGTGATCGCGACAGGAGCCCTGCAGCAGACTGAGTGAACGTCGGCCGACGCTACGGAGCATCCACGATGTTCACGCGGCGGCCGCCGCGATCGAACTGAACGTAGCCATCGATCAGCGCGAAGAGCGTGAAATCTTTACCCTGGCCGACACCTTTGCCCGGGTGGAAGCGGTTACCGACCTGGCGGACGAGAATGTTGCCAGACCGCACCTGTTCTCCCCCAAATCGCTTGACGCCCCTGCGTTGCGCGTTGGAATCGCGGCCGTTGCGGCTGGAGCCTTGTCCCTTTTTGTGTGCCATCGCTGGGGCCCTATTCGCTGGGGAGGCAGTTCCGCGCCGCGGCGATCGCCTTCGGCGACGTTTCGAGAACCTCAACTCTTAGCGATAAACCCACTCGTAGTCAATTGCGTCGGGCCAGCCAAAGCTAATCTCGCGCTCGTGTTCGTCGAGATCGTCGCCGGGCCGCCAGAAGTTGAGCTTCAGCGTCTTGAAGGCAAATGTCCGCCCCTCGGGCGTGTCTTCCCAGCGGTAGGCGTTCGTGAGGCCGGAGACGTAGACGGAAAAACGGTCGGTCCGCGGATCGACGTCCCGCCAGGTGGCCACGCCCCAGACTTCGTTGAACGCGCCCACAGTGGCGGCCGCGCCGTCGGCTCCATCGGCCGGGCGCTCGCTGGTCGGAATCTCACCACTGATTTCGACGGTGTTCAGCAACCCGTACGGAAAGTGCTCGCGCTCGGCAATCGGTCCATTGGCGACTGGAATCACACGGTCGACGTATTGCTTCGGATTCCCCTGGGCATCCGCCATGTCGCTTTCGAGCACAAACACCGGTGCGAACCGTTCGACCGGCTGCTCGCCAAAGTTCAGCACGCGGAAGACCATGTACCACACAAGCTGCCGCCGCAACCGCCCATCGGCTTGCGGGATGTCAACTTCCACCATGCGGACGGGCTTGAAGGCGAAGTCTAGTGCCCAAATATCGTGCTCGAAGCGAATGTCCTTCGCCCAATCGAAGTTCGGGTCGACGCCCAACAACTCGACAATGTCGTGACGGCTGTATGTCTCGTCGTATTGCTGAGCCGGATCGATCGCGATCAGCACACCGGGGAAGAGCCCGCGGACAGGTCCCCGGCTACGACGGTCGTCCGCCGGTCGGCCTTCGAGTTCGGCCGCGATCCCTTGCGTTTGATCCACTTGTCGGGCCGTAGTGACGGGAGTGGTGCTGGCCAGATCGGTGAGCACCGCGGTTCCCGAAGGCGTGCCTCTAGGCTGGGCTTGCGCGAGCGCGGCCTGTGGAACCAGGAGCAACGCGACGATCAGGCCTAAGGCCCCGGTGGCCGCGCGTACTGCGGTGTAGCCAAAGAATCGAATCACTTGACGCAGCCTCTCTAAGTCCGCGCGGCACAACTTGAGTGGGGTGGGGCGCATCTGCCACAAGCCCTTATTCTAATTTGGCTTGCGCAACACATTCAAGCTGCGACTAGCGCGGTCGTTGACCGTGCCCCCAACCAGCTACCCCGCCCGGCCGGTTCTGACCGCTACTTCCCGCTCAATCCGCAGGGCGGAACTGCCAGCGGAGTTCGACCTGCCGTGACGGCGCCTCCGCCAGTTCGATCGCACTTCCGTAGTGGCGAGCTTCAACCTCACGAGCCGTGATTCCCACGGTGAACGGGCCCGAGGTGAAGGGCCAGGGCGAGACCGAGATCGTCGTGCCCGCGGGCGAAAAGGTGACTGCCGGGCCGCCCGGCGTGTCGAAAGCCGCCGGCTGCGAGGGTTCATCGCAGCACAGCCAGAGACTCAACAGATCGAAAAGCTGCAACTGTGTCAGGCCCCGCTCGGCAAGTTCGGCGCTGTGCCGCGCCTGGGTCGATTGCCACTGCGACAGCCAACCATCTGCCTGGCTCTGTTGCTCCCGGCGAAAGGCGCCGGCCAGCTCTCGTTCGGCCTCCGTCTTCTCCCAAGAACTGGCGCGGTCGAGCAGCACGGCAAAGTGCCGACTCACTATCCAGCCGGCCAGTGGGCCAAACGCGGCACAGGCAGCAATCGAACGCCGCCAGATATCGACGGCCGTTGCGAGCGGCATCTCGGTGAAGTTCAGCGGTTGTCCCTGCTCGTCATCGACCTCGGGCTGCTGCTCCCAGGCGGCCCAACCATCGTCGTGATGCAAAACGGCGGCCAACACGTCGTGGCGCGGATGCAACGGCGCCACCGGGGACGCACCCCAACGCTCGGCCAGGTTCGCCGACAAGCGGGCGTGATCGACTTGTGAGATGAGCAGCCAGCACGGTCCGGCGGCGGTCTGATGCTCGGCGCGACGTATCATTGTGGCCCTCGCACAGGTGCTCAGACCAGCGAGTATACCCCTGGACCGTTTGCCTGGAGGCTTCCGTGGCGCGGGATCAGCGGGCGGGGGTATCCGTCCGCCGTGCGGCGCGCGGTTGGGTGGGGGCGAAGAACTCGACGCCGCTCACCAACTCGCGATCTTTTTCGGCGAGAGCTCCGGCCAGCTGCTCTTCGACGGTAAACGCAAAGGCCAGTCTTCGCCCGGTGTCGTCGTGTACCAGGAAATAGGTCCAGTAGACCGGCAAGCCCTCGGCTGTGCCCTGCACGGCGACTTCATAGATTTCCAGCCCCGTGCTCGTCTGCGCCTCGTTGGCGCGCTGGAATTCGCCGAAATGTTCGCCGAGCGACTTGCGGACCTCGCGCTGAAATTCTTCCAGCGTTTTGCTCCCAGGCTCGACATCGGGCAGCGGCGACACATTGCATTGGGCCACCAGCTCGCCGCGTTCGATCAGCCGCATCACGACCGCCTTTGGATCGGCGGCGATGACGTGCCAGTCGCGCGGATGCGTGAAGCGAAAGCCCGCGTCCGGCGACTCGTAGACGAGCTGGGTGAGCCAATCATCGGGCACCAGCGGCGCTCCCTCCAAGGCTGCGTCGCTTAGTTCCGCCACGGATTCGCGCGGATCGATCTTCATCTGCAATCGGGCGGTCACGTCGAGCCCCGGCGCGATGTGACCAATGGAACGATCTTCCTTGATGATCAGCGCGAGCCACGTGACCTGACCGGCCTTGAGATCGAACTGGTAGCGTCCGCGAAGATCGATCTCTGTAGCCACCCCGGCAACGGCGCCGTGGACGACGCCCTGCAGAGTGACATTGGCGCGATGTCCTGTCACTTCTTCCAACTCGCACTGCACGTCCTGATTGCTCACTGCATCCACGCCGAGCAGAGCGCCCACGATGTGGTCGGAGACCGGCCACTGTTGTCCAACCGGCACCGGATGACCGGGCAACAGCGCGTCGACCAGCAGGCTGTTGCCGGGAACCTCTAGCAAATCGAGATCTTCCCGACTCAACAGGGCCGCCGGGCAAAAGTGGATCGTGGATTCGAGATCGCGCTGGACGCCGATCAAAGTGCACTGGTCGTCCAAAGCGACATCGTGGCGCCTGCCATCAATCTGGAAGCGCGCTTCGGCGCGCTGGTAGCGGCGAATACTGCGACGCCCGGCCAGAGCTTCGTCACCGCGCTGGAGCAGTCTTTCCGCATAGTTCAGGTTGGCGAGCACCTGCACGGGCTCGGTCTGCACCTCATCATCACCATCGCTGTCGGGCCGCAGACGCAGATCACCGCGCACTTCGAGCACGACGCGCACGTTGGCGAAGTCGCCTGCGTTGCGGCTCTCCTTGAGCAGGTGCGTTTCCAATCCGCCGGGATCGGCGGCAGCCGTTTCTTCTGCAAAAAGGCGCGGGGCGAATGCCGCCAGCAGAACGACCGCGAGCAGCACGTGCGCGGTATTTGGTGCGGATCGGTTCAACGCTCCCCTCCGTGGTCAATGCGGGCCCAGATGCGGCGGGTATGGCGCCGGCTGGCAACTCCACTCATCGGCTAAATCGACCGGATAGCTGGCCGGTTCTTAGCACTCTTGGCGCGATCGAGACGCCAGCACTTCTTGGGGCCGAGGAAATACCTCGATATGTGCTATCAATACCACCCGAAGGAGCTATATCGACTGGCAAGAGCGATCACAGCTTCCTCCGAATCCCGCCCACCGATACCGACTGCGCGGGCCGCAACTAGAACCGTAAGATATTATTAATAATGGGGTTAAAAACATTCCTGCGATCTGAGTTGCGAGCGGGTGCGAGCCGCTTGAGAAAAACTGTGGCGAAATCCCGAACTTCCAGTGAGCAAATGGACACGTAGTTCCGTAGGAATGCAGGTCGCACATGAAATGGCCTCCAACCGACCACTGCGGAGCGCCGCTGAGATTTGCCCCGGCGTTTTTGACTGCGAAACCTGACAAAAACAGGCCACCGGCCGCTATACTCTTGGGTGCTTCGCAGCGGGGCGTTGGTCGAGCCACCAGTGTGCGACCAGCGAAGGGAATCGCCGAGTGAGTCCGAAGCGTTGACGCGTTCGCCGTCGCGGGATGACTCACAGGAATCCCCAATGAGGTATGCCGGCGCAACGGACGCAGGGACAGCCGCGACCTCATGCTGAGAAGAGGTCTACTCCCCATGCATTCGAAGTACACACATCCCGCTCTCCGCGAATTGCGCAATCAGCAGGTGCGCTTCGCGCCGCGCGAAAAGAAGATCGAACAGGCCCGTCGTGCCGAGCACTTGCTCTCCGAACTCGAAACGGAGCGCGAGTACCCGTACGACTACATCTGCTATCGCATCACGGACTACCGTCCGGAATCGTATCCGCATTTGAAGATTCAGGGTGAGGCGGCGCGGCACGATCTGCGCCTGCTGATCGAGGATCTTTCGGATTCAGCCGACCTGGAGTCGGACACGGCAGGCGAGCCGGTGCTGACGGTCGAAGACGTCAGCCAGCAGTTCAACGTTTCGACCAAGACCGTCTCCCGCTGGCGAAACCTCGGCCTGGTGAGCCGCCGCTTTGTGTTCGATGGCCGCAAACGAGTCGGCTTTCTCAAGAGTTCGGTCGATCGATTCGTCGCCGAAAACGGCGACCGCGTGCAGCGCGGGGCGCGATTCAGCCAGCTCGATGATGAAGAGCGGGCCAAGATCGTCGAGTCCGCGCGACGCATGGCGCGCGCGGGTGGATGCCCGGCCGACATCACGCGTCGATTGGCGCGGCGCATGGGTCGCAGCGTCGAGACGATTCGCTACACGCTGAAGAACTTCGATCAGGAACATCCTGAAATGAAGGTCTTTCCCGGCGCCACGGGCCCGCTAAGCCCGGAAGCCAAGGGCAAGATCTTCCAGGAGTTTCGTCGCGGCGTTTCGGCCGAACTGCTGGCCAAGCGGCATTGCCGCAACAAGACCACCATCTATCGCGTCATCAACGAGATGCGCGCGCGGCGGATCTTCGAGCTGCCGCTCGATTTCATGCCCAGCGATGAGTTCTCGCGGCCATCGATCGAAAAGCTGGTTTACGGCCCCATGCCTGAGGCCGAGGGAACGCAGCGCAAGATGCGGCGCCCCAGCGGTCTGCCCCCGTATCTGGCCAGCTTGTACGAGGTACCGCTCCTGACGCGCGAGCAGGAGCAGTATCTGTTCCGGCGGATGAACTACCTGAAGTACAAGGCCGCGAAGCTCCGCGACTCACTCGATGCGCAACGGGCCAAGAGCAGCGTGATGGACACCATCGAGCGGCTCTACGAAGAGGCCGTCGCAACGAAGAACAAGATCATCCGCGCCAACTTGCGGCTGGTCGTTTCGATTGCCAAGCGGCACGTCGGGCAGCAGGACAACTTCTTCGAGCTGGTCAGCGACGGGAACATGTCGCTGATCCGCGCCGTCGAGAAGTTCGACTACTTGCGCGGCAACAAGTTCAGCACGTACGCGACCTGGGCCATCATGAAGAACTTCGCCCGCACGATTCCCGGCGAGCATAAGCAGCGCGACCGTTTTCGCACCAGTTACGAAGAGCTGTTCCAGTCGACCGAGGATTCTCGCGGCGACCAGTACGCCGACGAGTCGGCCCAGCGGCAGCGCCGCTCGCACGTCGAGCGTATTTTGCACCGGCTTGACGATCGCGAGCAGAAAATTATCATTAGCCGGTTCGGGCTGAATCACGCTCGCGAGCCGCTCACACTCAAGGAAGTTGGCGCCGAACTGGGCGTCACCAAAGAGCGGATCCGGCAGATCGAGGCCCGAGCGCTGAATAAGCTTCGCCAGGCGGCGGAAGAAGAGAAACTCGATATTCCCGGGCTGTGAGCCCAATCGGGATCGATCGAGTGGCGTGACAACCGGGCGCCCCGAGTCAGGGGACCGAGCACAAGGGAGACGGCCACAGCTCTCGTAGAGACGGCACTTCGGTGCGGCAACAAATGTGTTGCCTGATTTCGGCTGCTTGCTGACGCTTCGTCCGCAGGGCCCGGAAATCGCGTTTCTGCGGAGAACTCCGGCCGCCTCCCTTGTGTCGTTTGTGGAGCAAGTGACGCACTGCAATCGATGAGCACGGAGGCGCGTCAAAGCCGCGGTCAGACCATGCCTGGCGTGGGTCGCAAGCGGCAACAGACCGGCCGGGCGGCAAGTCGGTTGAATCCTCGTCGGCACGACTTGATGCTGACTCGAAGATGGTTATATTCAAGGACTTTCGGCTGCTTTCGTCCCGCTAGCGTAGCTCAATTGGCAGAGCAGCTGATTTGTAATCAGCAGGTTGTGGGTTCAAGTCCCTCCGCTAGCTCTTCGAGCGGGCGAGGACAAGCGGATCGGGTGTGCTCCCGCTGGCGGGAGGTGACGACGTCGCGGAGTAGAAACATCTGTCTGCGAACACGCTGCGGCGCGAGTGGCTGCGCGGTGTGCCACGGGGGGTTTCCCGAGCGGTCAAAGGGGTCAGACTGTAAATCTGATGGCAATGCCTTCACAGGTTCGAATCCTGTACCCCCCACTCGATCGGAGTTGTTTCCCCGCCGTCGCCAGCACCTGAATCCAAGACACGAGGCAACAAGAGTACGAGGCAAACGGTCGACGGAGCGAACGCCTGAGGGCATTCGAGTTCGGGAATTCGAGAGAGGGGGGCTTCACGGCCCGTCGCACGGAGCTGCCCTAAAGGCCCTGGCGCCAAGGGACATTGTGCGATTGGCGACGAATGTGCAAAATACTGGGTTGGTGCGCTGGCTGCGAGCATTCCCCGGGCGAGACAAGTCGAACCGTACGGCGGACCTGTGGTTCGGCCCATCGCTCACCCCGTTCGTTTCAGCGCGCTCTCGCCTCAAAGACCACCCTGTCCTCGCGTGGAGTCCAGGGTCACGACCAAGGCTCGTGTTCGCCGACGGCATCACACCGACACGCGGGTGTAGCTCAATGGTAGAGCCATAGCCTTCCAAGCTAAAGACGAGGGTTCGATTCCCTTCACCCGCTTTTGCTGGCAACTCGGCGAAGCGGCGCGCGACCGAAGGTTGCCGCAGCAACTTGCCGCAAACCGCGACCGCCGCTGCCTGCCGCACGATGACGCCGAAGCATGAATCCCCACCGGAGTTCACCCACCAAGAAACGCTGCGCTGGATCGCGCACTGCTGCTGTAGCTCAGTTGGTAGAGCGCGTCCTTGGTAAGGACGAGGCCATGGGTTCAAGTCCCATCAGCAGCTTTTTCGTCAATTAATCAGGAGTCACAGCGAGTCGTCGCCTAACGGGCGGGCATTCAAGTCGCCCCGGGGGCGAGCTACACAGACGTCAGGGAGAAAGCATGGCCAAGGAATCCTTTCAGCGCACCAAGCCACACTGCAACGTGGGCACGATCGGACACATCGACCACGGTAAGACAACTTTGACCGGCGCCATCCTGGCCGTGCAGGCGGCGAAGGAAATGGCCCAGGCCAAGACCTACGCCGATATCGCCAAGGGTGGTACCGTCCGTGACGAGACGAAGACCGTCACCATCGCGGTCAGTCACGTCGAGTACGAGACCGAGAACCGCCACTACGCGCACATCGACTGTCCGGGTCACGCCGACTTCATCAAGAACATGATTACCGGCGCCGCCCAGATGGACGGCGCGATCCTGGTGGTCTCGGCGGCCGACGGCCCGATGCCGCAAACGCGCGAGCACATTCTGCTCGCCCGCCAAGTTGGCGTGCCGGCGTTGGTCGTGTTCCTCAATAAGGTCGACCTGGTCGACGATGAAGAGCTGCTGGAGCTCGTGGAGTTGGAACTCCGCGAGCTGTTGTCGCACTACGGCTTCCCCGGCGACGACATTCCGATCATTCGCGGTTCGGCCAAGGGCGCCTACGACGCGCCTGCGGACGACACGGCGAACAAGTGCATCGCCGATCTGCTGGCGGCCGTGGATGAGTACATCCCGCAGCCGGAGCGCGACGTCGATAAGCCGTTCTTGATGGCCATCGAAGACGTGTTCTCGATCGAAGGCCGTGGCACCGTGGCCACCGGCCGTATCGAGCGCGGACAGATCAACGTCGGCGACGAAGTCGAGATCGTCGGGCTGGTCGACAAGGCCGAGAAGACGACCTGCACGGGCGTCGAGATGTTCAACAAGACGCTCGATTCCGGCCAGGCCGGCGACAACGTCGGCTGCCTGCTGCGTGGCGTCAAGCGCGACGAGATCGAGCGCGGCCAGGTGTTGGCCAAGCCGGGATCGATTACGCCGCACAAGAAGTTCGAGTGCGAGGTGTACGTGCTCTCGAAGGAAGAAGGTGGTCGGCACACGCCGTTCTTCAGCGGCTACCGACCACAGTTCTACTTCCGCACGACGGACGTGACCGGCTCGGCTAACCTGATGGGCGATGCCGAAATGTGCATGCCCGGCGACAACGCCAAGCTGGAAGTCGAATTGATGAGCCCGATCGCCATGGATGACGGCGTGCGTTTCGCGATTCGCGAAGGCGGACGCACCGTCGGTTCGGGCGTGGTAACCAAGATTATCGAGTAGACCACGGCCGCGCCAGACGCAACACGAGTCCCAGTCTCCCTGTGGAATGGTGACTTGTGGGCTGGCCGGAGAAGACCGCTCAAGCAAAGGGGCGTAGCTCAATTGGCAGAGCGCTGGTCTCCAAAACCAGAGGTTGCGAGTTCGATTCCCGCCGCCCCTGCCAGTCGCAGTCGGCCGCACGAAGGCTGCCCGGCGCGCGGCAGCCTTCGGCGGTCGGCCAACACGGCTTGAAGGTCAACGCATCGCGCAGACGACAGTCGCACATCGGGTAGTCGAACCGACGAGAAACGTAACACGAGCATGGCTCAGGGAACCCAAACCTCCGGCGGTACTTTTTGGCGAAACCTGTTCGCCACTGCGCTGTACAAGCGTTCGCAGGGCCGTGTCGCGCGGCAGGTGACGTTCGCCGCGCTAGCCATCGCCATCGCGCTGGGGGCGTACTCGCTGAGCACGTACCTGCTGGATCAAACGGCGGCCGTGCGGTTTGGGGTGTCCGGCGGTGTGCTGGCCCTGGGCCTGTGGATCAGCTATCGCGCCGTCAATCTACCGAAGTTCGCAGACTTTCTGATCGCGGTCGAGGCGGAAGTGAACAAGGTCACCTGGCCGACGCGCAGCGTGCTGTTTCGCAGTTCGGCGGTGGTCATCTTCCTGATGTTCGCGCTGGCGTTGGTTCTGTTCATGTACGACTTGATCCTGAGTCAAATCCTGCGGCTGCTAAACATCACCGGCTGAAGAGCCGGCTGATTTGTTGGGGGGAACGAGCGTGTTCGACGAGCACCGCAATCCGGTCGACGACGTGACTCCTGGCGAGAACGCGCCAGGTGTTGGCGGCGGTCTGCCGACGGCGTCGTCGCCCCCTGCGCCATCGCCCGCCGAAGATCCCCCGAACAAACAGGCTGAGCCGACTGCCGACGCTGCGCCGGTTGAAGAGGCGATACCGGCGGAAACCGACGCTGCGGAAGCGGCCGCTGAGCCGGAGCAAGCTGTCGCCGAAGAGCGTCAAGAAGCCGCCCCTGCGGCGCCATCTGACGACACGCCCGCTACGAGCGCTGAGGCAGCCTCCGCTGAAGTGGACGAAGCGGAGGACGACGACGAGGACGTCGAGCCACTGGAACTGATCGAGGACACCGAAGAGGTCGCCGACGGCAGCGAGCGCGATTGGTTCATCCTCAAGGTGCAGAGCAACCGCGAAGATTCGATTCGCGATGCCTTGCTGCGACGCATCAAGGTGGCCGGACTCGAAGACTACTTCGGCGAGATCATCGTCCCCGTCGAGATGGTCTCGGAGTTCAAAAACGGCAAGAAGCGCGTCGTCAAACGCAAGCTCTACCCGGGCTACATCGTCGCCAATATGTCGCTGACCGAGGAGACGTGGTTCTTGGTCCGTGAGACCCCTGGCATTGGCGACTTCACCGGCGCGGCCGGCAAGCCGACGCCGATGCTGCCTCACGAAGTCGCGCGGATCGTGCAGCGCACCGAAGAGAAGACCGACGAAGCGCCGCGTCTGAAGATCGCGTTCAAGACAGGCGATCGCGTGAAGATCAACGAGGGGCCGTTCGAGAGCTTCGAGGGAGACGTCGAAGCCATCGACGAGGCCAACGGCCGCGTGACCGTGATGATCAACATCTTCGGACGATCGACGCCGGTCGACCTGGAGTATTGGCAGATCGAGGCCGTGTGACGAACTTTCCCCCCCGGGACGCCCGCCGCGTCCTGGTAGCCAGGCAAAACTACGACCAGACAGAAGATAGCGCACGATGGGCAAGCAGCTTGTAGCAACCGTGAAGTTTCAGTGCCCGGGCGGGCAGGCCACGCCGGCGCCGCCGGTCGGTACGTCGTTGGGAAAACACGGCGTGAACCTGGGACAGTTCGTACAGCAGTTCAACGATCGCACCAAAGACGGCAAGGGGATGCCCATGCCGGTGGTCGTGAACGTCTACAACGACCGCAGCTTCGACTTCACGGTGAAGAGTCCGCCGGCGGCGGCGCTGTTGAAGCAGGCGGCCAACATCGTCAAAGGCTCGGGCGTGCCCAACAAGGACAAGGTGGGCAGCGTCACCGGTGCGCAAGTGGAAGACATTGTGAAGACCAAAATGGCCGATCTGAATGCCCGCGACGTCGAGCATGCCCGACGCATGATCGAAGGCACCGCTCGCAGCATGGGGCTGGTCGTCGAAGGGTAACGCAGACATGGCAAAGCCAAGCAAACGTTTTCGTGGGATGAGCGAGAAGCAGCCGGCCGAACCGGTCTCGGTGCCGGATGCCGTGTCGCAGCTCAAGCAATTCAACACCACCAAGTTCGATCAGACCGTCGAGATCGCCATGCGATTGGGGATCGATCCCAAACAGGCCGACCAGTTGGTGCGCGGCTCGGTCGTGCTGCCCAACGGCATCGGCAAAAGCGTGCGGGTGATCGTCTTCGCCAAGGGCGACCGCGTGGCCGAGGCTCAAGAGGCCGGCGCCGATGAAGTCGGTGGCGAAGAACTCGCGCAGAAGATCAAAGACGGCTGGACCGACTTCGACGTCTGTATTGCAGCCCCGGACATGATGGGCATGGTCGGACCGCTGGGAAAAATCCTCGGCCCGCGCGGACTGATGCCTTCCCCCAGGGCCGGCACGGTCACGCCCGAAGTCGGCAAGACGGTCGAGGAGTACAAGGCCGGCAAGGTCGAGTTCCGCAACGACAAAGACGGCAACGTGCACGCCGTGGTGGGCAAGTTGAGCTTCGACGCACCCAAGCTGGCCGAGAACATCGAGGCGTTCGTCTCGCACATCAACTCGCTGCGTCCGACGACGATCAAAGGCACCTACGTCCGCAGTATCACGATCAGCGCGACCATGAGCCCGGGAGTTCGCATCGCCGCTTGAGGTGGCACCGACGGCCGGCACGGCAACACCTAGCTGCGCAGCACCGAATACGGCTGCACGAAAGAACCCATGAGCAAATACGTCAAGAACCTGATGATCGACGACCTGCGACAGCGCTTCACCGAAGTGTCTGACGTTGTGCTCGTCAGCCTCGAAGGTGTAGATGCCAACGCGAACAATCGGCTCCGCGCCGAACTGAGCGGGAAAGGCATTCAGCTGTTGGTCATCAAGAACAGCCTGGCCCGGCGTGCGACCGAGGGCACGGTGCTCGAGCCGGCCTTCGAAGGCGCGACCGGCCCGACCGCCGTGGTCTGGGGTGGCGAAGACATCGTCAGCATGGCCAAGGAAGTCATCCGGCTCGCCAAGGAAAAGGACTACGAACCTTTCGGGCCCCGCGGCGGCGTGATGGACGGCGCGCGGCTCTCGCCCGAAGAGGTCGAAGCGGTCAGCAAGTGGCCTTCGCGGACCGAACAGTTGAGCATCCTGGCCGGCCAGATTCTCTCCGTGGGAGCGGTGCTGGCGGGGCAACTCAACAGTGCCGGCGGATCGCTGGCGGGCCAGATCAAACAGAAGAGCGAGGGCGCCGAGGGCGAACCTCAGACCGAAGGTTAAACGCGGCGCGCAGCCGCAGGGGCATCGCCCGGCGAACAACCCGACCAAGAAAACCAGACAACAGCAAACTGTCGTGCCTCGCCGTTGTGAACGAGGCACAACAACCACCCAACAGCAGCCGGAAATCAACAGCGAGCGTGGCGGACTTGGCGTAGTAACCGCTCGGTCGCTCACCCCCGCAGCGAGCAACTTCGGCGCAGTGTAAAGAAAGGACCCGCGACCCCATGGCGACCGACGCCCCCACCAAAGAGTTCTCGGATACGACCAAAGACCTCGGCGACAAGATCGTCGCGCTCACGCTCAAGGAAGCCAAAGAGCTGAGCGACTACCTGGAAGACGTGCACGGCATCAAGGCGGCCGCCGGCGGCGCCGTGATGATGGCCCCCGGTGGCGGTGGCGGCGGCGATGGCGGTGGCGGTGGCGGTGATGCCGCTGAGAAAACGGAGTTCGACGTCGTCCTGGAAGGGTTCGGCGACAAGAAGATCGGTGTCATTAAAGTGGTCCGCGCAGCCACGGGCCTGGGGCTCAAAGAGGCCAAGGATGTGGTCGAAGGTTGCCCCGGCAAGATCAAGGAGGGCATCTCGAAGGAAGACGCCGAAAAACTGAAAACGGAGTTGGAAGAGGCCGGCGCCACGGTCTCCATCAAGTAATCGCACCCGTTGTGGCCGGGATTTTTGGGCACCCGGCCGACGAAGAGGTAGTTCGGCGCGTGTCGTCGTACGCATCCGGCCGCTCGGCCAGAGCAGCCGGTGTCGAGCAGCAATCGCACTACGCCTCGAGCGCGCGCGGGAAGCGCGCACCGCGGCATGGGTCTCACGATCCAAGGAGCACGAGCGAATATGTCGATTCCCGCAGAACGTCGTTTCCGTCCGCAGGAAGTACGACGCTTTGGCCGGCAACGAGAAATGGCCACGATCGACGACCTGACCGAAATCCAGACCCGGAGTTACGACGCCTTTCTGCAGCTCGACGAGCCGGACGAGAAACGCAACGACCAGGGGATCGAAAGCGTCCTCCGCGAGATCTTCCCCATCGAGAGCTACGACAAGTCGTTGCAGCTCGAGTACATCAAGTACGACCTCGGCAAGCCGCGCTACGAGCCGGACGAGTGTCGGCAACTGCGGCTCACCTACGGGCGGCCGTTTCGCGTCTGGCTACGGCTTACCAAGGAAGAGCCGATCACCGAGCCGGTCTATTTGGGCGACATGCCGATCATGCTCGGCGGCGGCGAGTTCATCATCAACGGCGCCGAGCGCGTCGTCGTCAGCCAGCTTCACCGCAGCCCGGGAATCGACTTCGTCAGCGAGATCGAAGGCGGCGAGCGGCGGATGCATAGCTGCCGCATCATTCCCGAACGCGGTAGCTGGATCGAGCTGAACGTCACCAAGAAAGAAAGCCTCGGCGTTCGCATCGATCAAAGCGGCAAGTTTTCGGCGATGACGTTGCTGCGGGCGATGGACCCCAAGCTGGGCCAGGATGGCGACCTGCTGCGGGCCTTTTACGAGACGAGCAAAGAGAAGATCGTCGACGGCCGCAGTGCGTCGAAGATCGAGGGCAAGGTGGCCGTCGAGGATATCGTCTATCCGGCCAAGAGCGATCGGGCCGGCGAGATCATCCTGCAATCGGGCCAGAAGGTGACGAAGAACGCGGCCGAGATCATTTGCACCTCGGGGGTCACGTCGGTCGAGGTGATGGCGGACGTGAAGGATCGTTTGATCCTCAACAGTCTTGAAGAAGACACCATGGCCAGCCACGAGGAGGCGCTGCTGAAAATCTACCAGCGGCTGCGTCCCGGCAACCCCCCGCAACTCGAGAAGGCCCGCGCGCTGTTCGCCGAGAAGTTCTTCGATACGAACCGGTATCGTTTGGGCCGGGTAGGCCGCTTCCGCATCAACCGCAAGCTCGACCTGAACATCTCTGAAGACGAGATGACGCTGCGGTACGAGGACTTGCTGGCCTCGATCAAGTATCTGCTGCGGCTGCGTGGCGGCGATCAGACAGCCTATGTCGACGATATCGACCACCTGGGCAACCGCCGCTTGCGGACCATCGATGAGCTGGCCTGCGACGAGCTTCGCAAGGGTTTCCTCAAGTTGCGGCGCACAGTGCAGGAGCGGATGAGCCTCAAAGACGTCGAGGACATGACGCCCCGCAGCTTGATTAATCCCAAGAGCGTGTCGGCGGCCATTGAGTACTTCTTCGGCCGCGGTGAGCTCTCGCAAGTCGTCGACCAGACGAATCCGCTCTCGATGCTCACGCACGAGCGGCGGCTTTCTGCATTGGGCCCCGGCGGCTTGAACCGCAAGCGAGCCGGCTTTGAGGTGCGCGACGTGCACATTTCGCACTACGGCCGCATCTGTCCCATCGAGACTCCTGAAGGCACGAATATCGGCCTCATCTCGAGCCTCGCCATTTACGCCCGGGTCGACGAGTACGGCTTCATCGTCACGCCGTACTTCAAGGTCAACAAAGGTCGTGTGACCGACGAAATCGTCTGGTTGCGAGCCGACCAGGAGAGCAATGCTTACCTGGCTCCGGCCGATGCGCCGATCGTCGACGGCAAGCTCGTTGGCGAAACCGGCGATCAGATTGTCGCCCGCTACCGCGCCGACTTCGTGTTGGTGCCCACCGAGCGAATCGATTACATCGACGTGGCCCCCAGCCAGATGGTGGGCGTCTCGGCGGGCTTGATTCCGTTCCTCGAACACGACGATGCGAACCGCGCTCTGATGGGTTCGAACATGCAGCGGCAAGCCGTGCCGCTGTTGGTGACCGACCCGCCGCTGGTGGCCACCGGCATGGAGCGCGAGGTCGCTCGCAACTCCGGCATGCTGGTTCGCGCCCGCAACAAGGGCACCGTCAGCTACGTCGACGCCACGCGCATCGAGATCGGGGACGATGTCTATCGGCTGCGGAAGTTCGTGGGCCTGAACGAACGAACGTGCCAAAACCAGAAGCCGATCGTCGGGCTGGGGCAACAAGTCGAGAAGGGCGACGTCATTGCTGATGGGGCGGCCACCTTCCAGGGCGAACTGGCGCTGGGCCGCAACGTGCTGGTCGGCTTCATGTCGTGGGACGGCTACAACTTCGAGGACGCGATTATCATCAGCGAAGAGCTGGTGAAGAACGACACCTACACGTCGATCCACATCGAAGAGTTCGACATCGAGATTCGCGAGACCAAGCTCGGCCGCGAGGAATTCACCCGGGATATCCCCAACGTCAGCGAGCGCGCACTGCGCAACCTCGACGAATCGGGCATCGTGCGGGTGGGAACCTACGTGCGGCCCGGCGATATCCTCGTGGGCAAAGTTTCGCCCAAGTCGAAGACCGAGCTGACGCCCGAGGAAAAGCTGCTGCACGCCATCTTCGGCCGCGCGGGCGAAGACGTGAAGAACGATTCGCTGGAGGTGCCCTCGGGCATCGAGGGCATCGTGATCCACACGCAGAAGTTCTCGCGACGGATGAGTCTCGCGGAAGACGAACGCAAGGAGTTCGAGGCCGAGCTCAAAGGCGTCGAGACCGAGGGCAACGCCAAGATCGCTACGGCGTTTGGCGCCCTGGTCGAGTCGCTGGAGTCGATCTTGCAACGTCAACTGACCGATGAAGACGGCAACCCGCTGGTCGAAGGGCAAGACCCCAAGTTCATCGTCGAACAAGCGCAACAGTTCCGGCTGGACGCGCTCGATATTCGCAGCCCGCAGCGCAAGGCTGACGCCGAGAAGGCCTTCGCTGCCGGTTGGCCGGCCGTCGAGGCAGCCATCGACGACCGCGAACGGCAACTCAACTCGCTGAAGCGGGGCGATGAACTGCGCAGCGGCGTGCTGCAGATGGTCAAGGTCTACATCGCCGCCAAACGCGTGATCTCGGTGGGCGACAAGATGGCCGGGCGACACGGCAACAAAGGTGTGATCGCCAAGATCCTGCCGGTCGAGGACATGCCGTTTTTGGCAGACGGTACACCGCTGCAAATCCTGCTCAACCCGTTGGGCGTGCCGAGTCGTATGAACGTCGGCCAGATTCTGGAAACGCACCTGGGTTGGGCCGGCGCGAGATGCGATTTCCAGGCGGTCACTCCGGTTTTCGACGGGGCGACCGAGCAGGACATTCACGACTGTCTCAAAGAGGCCAAACTGCCGCTCAGCGGCAAGGCGCAACTGTTCGACGGCCGCACGGGCGAGCCGATGGAGCAGGACACGACCGTGGGCTACATCTACATGCTCAAGCTGCACCACCTGGTCGACGACAAGGTGCATGCCCGCTCGACCGGCCCGTACTCGCTCATCACGCAACAGCCGCTGGGCGGTAAGGCCCGTTTCGGCGGCCAGCGTTTCGGCGAAATGGAAGTCTGGGCGCTGGAAGCCTACGGCGCGGCCTACATCCTGCAGGAGCTGTTGACTGTTAAGAGCGACGACGTCGAGGGGCGAACCAAGATCTACGAATCGATGGTCAAGGGCGAAAACACGCTGGAAGCTGGCACGCCGGCGAGCTTCGACGTGCTGACCAACGAGATTCGCGGCCTCGCGCTGAACATGCAACTCGAAAAGCGACACGGTTAGCGCTCAGGCGCTATCCACTGCCCAAGAGCAAACAACGACGACAACCCGCACACCAACGTGCATCCCCGATAAGGAGCGTAGACAGTGAGTATTGGCGAAAGCTCATACGATCGGATCAACGACTACGCCTCGGTGAAGATCAGCCTGGCTCGCCCGCACGACATCCGCAGTTGGTCGTTTGGCGAAGTTAAGAAGCCGGAAACGATCAACTACCGCACGTACCGTCCGGAAAAAGACGGTCTGTTCTGCGAGCGAATCTTCGGCCCGGAAAAGGACTGGGAGTGCTCGTGCGGCAAGTATCGCGGCATGAAGTACAAGGGCATGATTTGCGATCGCTGCGGCGTGAAGGTCACGCACAGTCGCGTGCGCCGCAAGCGGATGGGGCACATTGAACTGGCTGCCCCCGTGGTGCACATCTGGTTCTTCAAGGCGATGCCCAGCCGGCTGGGAACGCTGCTGGAGATGAAGACCACCAGCTTGGAAAAGGTGATCTACTTCCAGGACTATGTCGTCACCGAACCCGGTGATACGCCGCTGGAGCAGAAGCAACTGCTCACCGAAGAGCAGTATCGCAACGCGCGCGAAGAATACGGCGAAGGCACGTTTGAAGCCGAGATGGGCGCCGAAGCGGTCCGCAAGCTGCTCTCGGGATTGGACATGGTGCAGCTCTCGCACCAACTGCGCGAAGAGCTGGCGACCACCGGCTCGAAGCAGCGGCAGAAAGACCTCATCAATCGGCTGAAGCTCGTCGAGAGTCTCCGCGACAGCGACAACCGGCCGGAGTGGATGGTGCTGGACGTGATTCCGGTCATCCCGCCCGACCTCCGCCCGCTGGTGCTGTTGGACTCCGGCAACTTCGCCACCAGCGATTTGAACGATCTCTATCGCCGCATCATCAATCGCAACAACCGGCTCAAGAAACTGGTCGACCTCAACGCGCCCGAGGTCATCATCCGCAACGAAAAGCGGATGCTACAGCAGTCGGTCGATGCGCTATTCGACAACAACCGCTGCAAGCGGCCCGTGCTCGGTTCCAGCAATCGGCCACTCAAGTCGCTCACCGACATGATCAAGGGGAAGCAAGGACGCTTCCGCGAAAACCTGCTCGGCAAGCGCGTCGACTATTCCGCGCGGAGTGTGATCGTCGTCGGTCCGTCGCTGCACCTGCACCAGTGCGGCCTGCCCAAGAAGATCGCCCTGGAGCTGTACCAGCCGTTCATCATTCGCCGGCTGAAGGAGTTGGGCCACGCCGACACCATCAAAAGCGCCAAGAAGATGCTGGAGCGCAAAGATGAAGAGGTGTGGGATATCCTCGAAGAGGTGATCCACAACCATCCGGTGCTGCTCAATCGCGCCCCCACGTTGCACCGCATGGGCATTCAGGCCTTCGAGCCGGTGCTGGTCGAAGGCAACGCGATCAAACTGCATCCGCTGGTGTGCAAGGGCTTCAACGCCGACTTCGACGGCGACCAGATGGCCGTGCACCTGCCGTTGTCGATCGAAGCTCAGGTCGAAGCACACACGCTGCTGATGTCCACCAACAACATCTTCAGCCCCGCCAACGGTTCGCCCATTATCAGCCCCTCGCAGGACATCGTGATGGGCTGCTACTACATGACCGTCGATCTCGCCGGGCAGGTGGGCGAAGGGATGCACTTTACTTCGCCTGAAGAAGTCCTCTTGGCGTGGCAACTGGGCAAGGTCGCCACTCACGCCCGCATCAAGGTCAAGCTGCCGCCGAGCCGCTGGGTGAAGACCGAAAACGACGAGGAGCGTCAGCCTGGCGCTCTCATCGAGACGACCGTAGGCCGCGTGATGTTCAACATGGCGCTGCCCGATGGGATGCCCTACTACAACATCCCCATGCGCTCCGGCGAGCTGTCCAAGGTCATCTCCGACTGCTATCAGAGCCTGGGACGTGGCCGCACGATTCAGCTTCTGGACGACATGAACAAGTGCGGTTTCCGCGAAAGTACGCGCAGCGGTCTGTCGTTCGCCACCGACGATCTCATCACGCCGCCCAGCAAGACCAAGATCATCGGCGAGGCCGAAAAGAACGTGCTCAAGATTCAGAAGCTCTATGCACGCGGCATCATCACCGAAGGTGAGCGCTACAACCAGGTGCTCGACGCCTGGACGCACGCGCGCGAGCGGATCACCACGGAGATGATGACGGAGTTGGAGAACGACCATCGTACGCCGACGTACGTGAATCCGATCTTCCTCATGGCGCACTCCGGTGCCCGTGGCGGTGTGGAACAAATCCGGCAGTTGGCCGGTATGCGCGGACTGATGGCCAAGCCCTCGGGCAAGATCATCGAGACGCCGATCAAAGCCAACTTCCGCGAAGGGCTCTCGGTGCTCGAGTACTTCAGTTCCACGCACGGTGCCCGCAAAGGTCTGGCCGACACGGCGCTGAAAACGGCCGACTCGGGTTACCTGACCCGTAAGCTCGCGGATGTGGCCCAAAACGTCGTGATCACGACGCACGACTGCGGCACGACGCAGGGAATCACCAAGGGGGTGATCTACCGCGGCGAAAAGGTCGAGGTCGGCCTGGCCGACTCGATTCGCGGCCGCGTGAGTCGCACCAATATCGTCAACCCCATCACCGACGAGGTGATCGTTCGCGAAGACGAGTTGATCACCGGGCATATCGCCCGCCGCATCGAAGAGTTGGGCATCGAGAAGATTCAGGTTCGCAGCCCGATGACGTGCGAAGCGGACCTGGGTATCTGCCGCTTGTGCTACGGCATGGATTTGGCCGCCGGCACACTCGTCGAAGAGGGCATGGCCGTGGGCATCATCGCCGCCCAGAGTATCGGCGAGCCGGGCACACAGCTCACGATGCGCACGTTCCACATCGGTGGCACGGCGGCCCGCGCGGTCGAAGAGAGCGAGATTCGTGCCAAGAAAGGTGGCCTCGTCAAGTTCACGCGGCTCAAGGTCGTCCGCAACGACGAAGGCCAGCAGGTCGTGCTCACCCGCAACGGCGAAATCCTGCTCATGGACGACAAGGGCCGGGAACTCGAAAAGTACGAGATCCCCACCGGCGCGCACCTCGGTGTCGAAGAAGACCAAGAGGTCAAAGCCGGCACGTTGCTCTGCAGTTGGGACCCGCACAGTATCCCGCTGTTGGCCGAGGTCAGCGGCAAGGTCCGCTACGAAGACATCATCGAAGGCGAAACGATGCGGCTGGACAAAGACGCCAGCGGCCACGTTCGCCGCACCATCATGGAGCACAAGGGCGACCTGCACCCGCAGATCATCCTCGAGGACACCAGCGGAAAGATCCTCGATTTCTACTACATGCCCGAGAAGGCCAACATCGAAGCGCCCGAGGGCAGCAAGGTCTCGGCCGGTACGCTGTTGGCCAAAACGCCGCGCGAGGTGTCCGGAACGCAGGACATCACGGGCGGTCTGCCGCGCGTGACGGAGATTTTCGAGGCTCGCAAGCCGAAGGATCCGGCGGTCATCGCCGAAATCGACGGTGAAGTCGAGCTGCTGGGCGAGAAGCGTCGCGGCAAGCGAACGATCATCGTCCGCAGTGAGAGCGGTATCGAGCGCGAACACCTCGTCTCGCACGGCAAGCACTTGCGCGTGCACGCTAAAGACCGCGTCCGCGCGGGCGAAGCACTCGTTGACGGGCCGCTGGTGCCGCACGACATTCTTCGCATCTCGGGCGAAGAGGCCGTGCAGGACTATCTGGTCCGCGAAATCCAGAACGTCTACCGCAGCCAGCGCGTCGACATCAACGACAAGCACATCGAGATCATCGTCTCGCAGATGTTGCGGAAGGTGAAGATCGAATCGGTGGGCGACACCGGGTTGCTGCCCGGCAGCCAGCTCGACAAGTTCGAGTTCCGCGCCGTCAACGACGGGCTCTCGAAGTGCCAAAAGATCACCGAAAAGGGCGACGGCGACTTCGAGCCGGGGGCCATTGTGCCTCGCGAGACGCTCGAGCAGGTCAACGCCCAGATCGAAGCCTTGGGCGGAGAGCCCTGCAAGGGCACGAAGCCGAAGCCCGCCACGGCCAGCACGCAATTGTTGGGCATCACCAAGGCGGCCGTGCAGAGTTCCAGCTTCCTGTCGGCGGCGAGCTTCCAGGAAACGACCAAGGTGCTCACCGAGGCCGCCCTGGCCGGCAAGGTCGACAACCTGGTGGGGCTGAAAGAAAACGTCACGCTCGGCCACCTGATCCCGGCCGGCACGGGATTCAAGGCCTACCAGGAATCGGAAGTGCGGATTCGCCCCGAGGCCCTGGAAGCCCTGGCGGCCGAAAAAGAGCGCGTCCTGGAACGACACTTCCCGCTGTTGGATACCGGCGACGATGGCAACGGTGCCGCCGCCCAGCCGGCAGCCGATGGCGAAGACGGTCAACAAGCCCCGACGCCCAGCGAAGCCTCTTCCCCCGGTGCGACCGAAGGGGGCGGTTCGCTCGACGAACTGCTCGGCGGCAATTGACGGTTTCCGCGCGGGCAAACATGGGCCCCGTGGTCGTCGACAGCGCGCCGTTGACCTTGACAGCCATCGTCGCTCGGGTAGCTTGAGTGGTTCGTCACGTTGACGGAACCACCGCCCGCGGTGCAGCTTCGTAGCGCAGAGCCAACCTTTATGCCGACAATCAACCAGCTCGTACGGCGTGGCCGGCGCAAGCCCCGTCGCTTCAGCAAGGCGCCTGTGCTGGCCAAGTGCCCGCAGAAGCGCGGCGTCTGCCTGCAAGTCAGGACGATGACACCCAAGAAGCCGAACTCGGCCTTGCGTAAGATCGCGCGCGTGCGACTCTCCAACGGCAAGGAAGTCACGGTCTACATCCCCGGCGAAGGGCACAGCCTGCAAGAACACTCGATCGTGCTGGTCCGCGGCGGCCGGGTGCGAGATTTGCCGGGCGTGCGTTACCAGGTCGTGCGCGGGACGCTCGACGCGCTGGGCGTCGAGGGGCGCAAGCAGTCGCGCAGCCGCTACGGCGCCAAGAAGGGCTAACGGGCCGACACATTCAGCCGGAACAGTGAGCTATGGGACGTATCACCGCCAGCCGCAAGCAACTGGTGCCCGACAGCAAGTACAACTCGATCTTGGTGTCGAAGTTCATCAATTGCATGATGTGGGACGGCAAGAAGTCGACCGCCACGCGCGTGTTTTACGACGCCCTGGATGAGATCAAGAAGCGGATGCCGGACCAGGAGCCGCTCGAAGTCTTCACCCAGGCCGTGGAAACGGTGAAGCCCGACGTCGAAGTCCGCTCCAAGCGCGTGGGCGGTGCAGCGTATCAGGTGCCGATGCAGGTGAATCGCGTCCGTCAGCAATCGCTGGCCCTGCGCTGGCTGCTGATGGCGGTGCGCGAGAAGAAGGGGCGTCCCACGCATCTCAAGCTGGCCGACGAACTCGTGGCCGCGTATAACCGCGAAGGCAGCGCCTACACGCGACGCGAGAACGTCCACCGCATGGCCGAAGCGAACAAAGCGTTCGCGCATTTCGCCTGGTAGTCCTCGGTATCGAATACGCCGCGTGCTGGTGATCTCACGCGGCGTTGTTTATGCGCTGCCCGTCCCGATGAACCCCGCCTGATTGCACTCCCAAACATGGCCCGCGACCTGCAACAGCTTCGCAACATCGGCGTCATCGCCCACATCGATGCCGGCAAGACGACCGTCACCGAGCGGATGCTGTATTACTCGGGCACGACGCACAAGATGGGCGAAGTCGACAAGGGGACGACGGTCACGGACTACGATCCGGAAGAACAAGAGCGCGGCATCACGATCGTCTCGGCCTGCGTCACGTTTCCCTGGGGCGACGCGGTGATCAACCTCATCGATACGCCCGGCCACGTCGACTTCACCGCCGAAGTCGAACGCAGTCTCCGCGTGCTCGACGGCGGCGTGGTCGTGTTCAGCGCCCGCGAAGGCGTCGAAGCCCAGAGCGAAACCGTCTGGCGACAGGCCGACCGCTATCACGTCCCTCGCATCGCGTTCATCAACAAGATGGACCGCGAAGGCGCGGACTTCGAAGGCACGCTCGACGAAATCCGCACCCGGCTGGGCGCCACGCCTGTGGCGATCCAGATTCCGGTGGGCTCGGGACCTCCGCACATGCCCGACGCCTTTCGCGGCGTGATCGATTTGATCGAGATGCGGCAGCTCTCGTTTCCCTCTGACGCGCAAGGCCAACAGGTCGTGGCCGATGAGATCGATCCAGCAGCCCGCGACGAGGCGCAGCTGTGGCGCGAACAGATGCTGGAGACTTTGTTCGACTTCGACAACGAACTGGCCGAACTGCACCTCTCGGACAGTGAGGTTCCGCCCGATTTGATCCGCAATGTCCTCCGCAAGGCGACGTTGCACAATCTCGCCGTGCCGCTGTTGTGCGGATCGGCGCTCGACTACGTCGGTATCCAGCCACTCTTGGACGCGGTGGTTCACTATCTGCCCAGCCCGGCCGACTTGCCGCCGGTCGAAGGCAGCGACCCCAAGGATCCCGACAAGAAACTCCAGCGCGGCCCCGACACCCAAGAACCGTTTTGCGGGCTGGTCTTCAAGATTCAGACCGACAAGCACGGCGATCTGCACTACGTGCGGGTCTACTCCGGGAGCCTGAAGCCGAACAGCCGGGTGTTCAATCCCCGCGCCGGCGAGAAAGAGAACGTGGCCCAACTCTGGCACATCCAGGCCGACCGCCGTAAACAGGTCGACGGCGTCGAGGCGGGCGACATTGTCGGCATTATCGGTCTGCGACACTCCGTCACCGGCGATACGCTTTGCCCGGCGCAGCAGCCCATCGTGCTGGAAACGATCGAGTTTCCCGAGACCGTGATTGCGATGGCCATCGAGCCGGAGAGCTCGGCCGATCGCAAAAAGCTGGCCGATGCGCTGGAGATGCTCAAGCGGCAGGACCCCACTTTCCGCGCGCGAGAGAACGAAGAGACCGGCCAAACGCTGATCAGCGGGATGGGCGAGCTGCACCTGGAGGTGATCAAGCATCGCCTGCTCCGCGACTTCAAGCTCAATGTCCGCGTACACAATCCGCGCGTCAGCTATCGCGAAAGCGTGGCCAAGTCCGTGGAAACGACCGGCAAGTGCGACCGCATCATCGCCGGCCAGCCGTTGTACGCCGAAGTCCGTATTCGTCTGGAACCGCAAGCCGCTTCCGCGACGCTAGCGACCATCGATCGGGGAGCCGTCGAGCAGTTACCCGGGGAATTCCTGAATAGCGCCGCTGAGGTCTTGCGCGAACACGCCGAAGGCGGCGGTTCGCTGGGCTTTCCGCTCACCAAGATCAAAGCCACCCTGCTTGGTGGTGCGGTGCACGAAACGAACTCCACCGAGCTGGCGTTTCGCCATGCGGCGGCCGATGCGTTCGACCGCGCGCTCCGCGAGGCGGGCATCGTGCTGCTCGAGCCCATCATGCGGATCGAAATCACCACGCCGGAGGAGAATCTGGGCGACTTTGTCGCCGATTTGCAGCAGCGGCGGGCGACCATCACGAATACGACGGCTCGCGGCGACCTGACCGTCATCGAATGCGAGGCTCCGCTGGCCAATATGTTCGGCTATTCAGTGGCCATGCGCAGCATGAGCCAGGGCCGGGCGACCTGCTCAATGGAACCTGCCGACTACCAGCCGGCTCCACCGGAAGTGCTGGCAAGCTTCACGTAGATGCCCGTCCGGATTGTCACCCGGAGTGGTACCTTCGGAGTGCATCCGGCCGGCAAAGCCGCCGCCCTGCGGTGCCGCGAGTCGTTGACGACGACCTGACCGCTGATGAACGAAAAGCGTGCGTCAAGCGGCCTTTGAGCCGTTGACAGCAACCAGCCCGACTCTTAGACTTCTTGGTTCGCCTGCACGAGCGTTGGCACACCGAGCAGGCATGCGCCCGACGTGCACCCATCGGAGGGTTGCTTGGCGGGACGTTTCAGATTGCCACGACAGGGGAGCACTCGGTGGCACCGCCCAGCGAGATTATACGAATCCGGATGGAAGCCTACGACCATTCGGTTCTCGACCAAAGCGCCGCCGAGATTGTCGACACGGCGAAGCGGACGGGATCCGAAGTACATGGGCCCATTCCGCTGCCGACGCGCATCGAGCGCTACACCGTGTTGTCAGGCCCGCACATCGACAAGAAGGCCCGACAGCAATTCGAAATACGAACGCACAAGCGGCTGATTGACATCGTGCAGTCGACCGCCAAAACGATCGAGGCGCTCAACAAGTTGAGCTTGCCGGCGGGCGTCGACATCAAGATCAAGGCTTCGGCCCGGCAGTAGTCGCCGGCGGTAGACGGAGTTACGCGAGGTCACCCTGAATCACACGCGAGCATAACCAGGCCAGTATGTAGCGGAAGCTGAGAGGGTAATCTACGGCCACTCGGGTCCGTACGATCCCTGGCAGCAACGACCACGAGGCAAGACGATGGTGACGGGACTGCTCGGCCGCAAGGTCGGGATGACGCAGATATTCGACGAAGGCGGCCAGATCATCCCGGTGACGGTGATTGAGGCCGGCCCCTGTCGGGTGTTGCAGCTCCGCACCGTCGATCGCGACGGCTATGAAGCCGTTCAGCTCGGCTACATCGACAAACCGCGTCGCCTGGCGCGGCGTAGCGAGCGAGGCCACGTGGCGGACATCGGCAGCAAGCGACAAAAGCGTCGCGCCGCCGGTGGCGTCGATGCGCTCCCGCGTGCCGATTGCGAGCCGCAACGCTTCGTCCGCGAGTTTCGTGGCCCGATCGAAGGACACGAAGTCGGTCAGCAGATCGGCGTGGACGTCTTCGCCGATGTGACCGCCGTCGACGTGACCGGCACGTCGAAAGGTCGCGGCACCGCCGGAGTGATGAAGCGGCACAACTACCGCGGCCAGCGGGCTTCGCACGGCGTGAAGAAGGTACACCGGCACTGTGGCTCGATCGGCAACAGTGCCTACCCGGCCCGGGTCGTGAAGGGCCGCCGCATGGCCGGACGCTACGGCAACGCGCGCGTCACGGCCCGAAACTTGCAACTTGTGAAGGTCGACGCAGAAAACAATCTGTTGCTGGTTCGCGGCGCCGTGCCCGGCCCCAACGGCTCCATGGTCACGATTTGCCAGACCAACAAGCTGTAAGACCCGCAGCGCGCGACGCCCGCCGGTCCTGAGCAGCACCCACGCACAAACCAAGTCCAGAAGCAACACGAGACGACGGCGATGGCCAGCTTGCCTGTTTACGATCGCACCGGTGCGGAGGTCGGGAAGTACGAGATCGATCCCGCCGTGCTCGCGCCGCGCATCAACAAGCAATTGCTGCACGACGCCGTCGTGATGTACGAGTCGAATGCCCGCCAGGGCAACGCCAAGACCAAGACGCGCTCGGAGGTCGAGGGCAGCACCCGCAAGCTCTACCGCCAAAAAGGCACGGGCAACGCCCGCGCCGGCAGCCGGCGGACGCCCATCCGGCGCGGTGGCGGACACGCCCATGCCAAGCGGCCGCGCGATTGGTCGTACCGCTTGCCGCGCAAGGCCTTGCAGTTGGCCACGCGGATGGCGCTGGCGTCCAAGCTGCTCGATGATCAAGTGACGCTCATCGACGATCTTTCGTTCGAGCAACCGCGCACCAAGGACATGGCGGCCATCCTGCAGGCCCTCGGCTGCCAGGGCAGCAGCCTGCTGGTGGCCACCGCTGAATATGACGCCAACGTCTACAAGAGCGCCCGCAACATCGAACGCGTGACCGTTGCGCCCGCCAGTGAGCTGAACGCCTTAAGCGTTTTGCGTCCGCGTCGGGTGTTGATGACGCGCGGGGCGCTGGACTCGATTCGCACTCGGGCAGAAGCGGCCGCCCAGCCGGCTGCCACTGCCAGTTCGTGAGTATTCGCACATGCCTGCCACCCGCTTCCCCAAACGCCAAACCGCGATCAAGACGCGCATTGAGCTTGAGCCCTACCAGGTGATCCTGCGCCCGCTGGTGACCGAGAAGGGAATGCACCGCTCGACGCGTTACAACGCCTACGCCTTCGAGGTGAATCCGCTGGCGACCAAAGGCGATATCCGCCGCGCGGTCGAAGAGCTGTTCGACGTCCGCGTGCTCCGCGTGCATACACAAAACCGCAAAGGCAAACCGCGCCGCACGCGGTTCCGCCAAGCCCATACCAAGGACTGGAAGAAGGCCATCGTGAAGCTCGATCCCGAGCATCGCATCGACTTCTTCTAAGACACAACCGCAGGAACGCCATCGTGGGCATCCGCCGCTACAAACCGACTTCCGCGGGCCGCCGCAGTGCGAGCGTGAGCGACTTCGCCGATCTCACGCCCGGCGCCAAGCCCGAGAAGAGCCTGCTGCGCTCGAAGCGCAAGACCGGCGGTCGCAACAATCACGGCAAGATCACGGCACGGCATCGTGGCGGCGGGCACAAACAACGCTATCGCGTGATCGACTTTCGCCGCAACAAAGACGGCGTCCCGGCGCGCGTGGCGTCGATTCAGTACGATCCCAATCGCAGCGCCCGCATTGCACTCTTGCACTATGCCGACGGTGAGAAGCGCTACATCCTGGCTCCCGACGGCCTGAAAGCCGGCGTCATGCTGTACAGCGGGCCCGAGGCACCGCCCGCGATCGGCAATTCGCTGCCGCTGAAGAACATCCCGCTCGGCGTGGAAATACACAACGTCGAAATGCAGCCCGGCCGTGGCGGGCAAATCTGCCGCTCGGCCGGCACGAAGGCCACGCTCGCCGCGC
The DNA here is from genome assembly GCA_938003525.1 of uncultured Planctomycetales bacterium. Lineage (GTDB taxonomy): Bacteria > Planctomycetota > Planctomycetia > Pirellulales > JAEUIK01 > CALKYM01. The sequence continues at coordinate 34,835 of CALKYM010000225.1, forward strand.
GCGACGCCAACTGGGCGCAAATCAGCTTGCCCAGCGGCGAAATCCGGCGTGTCCCTTCCAGTTGCCGCGCCACGATTGGTTCGGTCGGCAACAGCGACCACATGAACATCGTGATTGGCAAGGCCGGGCGCAAACGCTGGATGGGCCGCCGACCGCACGTTCGCGGCACGGCGATGAACCCCATCGATCACCCGCACGGTGGTGGCGAAGGGCGCACCAAAGGCGGCCGCATTCCGGTGAGCCCCACCGGCAAGCCGGCCAAAGGCGGTGCCACCCGCAAGCGACGAAAACCGTCCAACGCGGCCATCGTCCGCCGCCGCCGGTCGAAGCGGCACGGCCTGCTGAAACTCGGCACGTAACGCCAGGT
>CALKYM010000226.1 GCA_938003525.1 uncultured Planctomycetales bacterium
GTGTCGCACTAGCAACATCCAACGCGTTCGGTTTTAACCGCAGGGTGTCAGAAAATGAAATCTTTTTTCGGCGCGGTTGCAACTGCCTTCGTAGGTTTGCTTTGCCGGACATATTCGGACCGGAGCAAGGCGGTCCGCATGGGGTGCGAACCCTACCACGAGAGGCATCCCGCGATCTCAGCGCCACGCAACACCGCGCTGTCACGCATGGAGCCGGATGAACCGAATGCCGGCCGGCGCTGTGCGCTGGCTTACCTCGGGTTGCTTCGCAACACCGACAGGCGAGCTGTCGGTGCTACACGGTACCGCTTCCTCAAGCCAACGACAGCACCCGAGCAACACTCGGACTATGATGGGCGACCATGCTGCGACCGAAGTTTGACGGGTGCGAGGTGCGTGTTGTGTTGGAAAAACGTTTGCCGATGAGGTGTCTGACTGCGTTCTCGAATGCCGGCGTCGCGATGGTCGTTGCGGTCATCATCGCACTGACATCATTCAGCGACTGCCGGGCTGATGACGTCTTCGACCACGTGGACCGGCTAGCCGCGGCCGCGCAAGCGCAGATCGGCGCGCCGGGACTGTCGGCCGCCGTCGCGCGTGGTGACCGCATCGTGTGGGCTGACGGATATGGGCTGGCCGATGTCGAGAACGCCGTGCCGGCGCGGCCGGAGACGGTGTATCGCATTGCGTCGATCTCCAAGCCGATCGCTGCGACGGCCGTCTTGCAACTCGTCGCAGCGGGCGACGTCTCGCTGGAAGACTCGATTCGCGACTACGTGCCGAGCTTTCCAGAAAAAGAGGCCGGCACCGTCACCGTGCGACACATCCTGACGCACACCTCCGGCATTCGGCATTACAAGCCGGGCGAAATCTTGAACATGGTCAACTTCGATTCGCTCGACGATGCCATCAGCATCTTCAAAGACGACCCGCTGAAGTTCACGCCGGGCGAGAAGTTTCTCTATTCGAGCTACGCCTACAACCTGCTGGCCGGCGTGGTGGAGAAAGCGAGCGGCCAGCCGTTCGGCGAGTACCTGGGCCGGCATGTGTGGGGACCGGCCGGAATGCGGTCGACGTTTCTGGAAGAACAAGGTCCGATCGTCAGCGGCCGGGCACGGGGCTACGTGCGCAATCTGCGTTCCTATTTGCAGAATGCCCCCTACGTCGATTTGAGCATCAAGTGGGCGGGCGGGGGCATGATCTCGACCGTCCAAGACCTGTGCCGTTTCGACATCGCGCTGCGGCGCGGCGATTTGCTCAGCGAGGAAACGCTGCGTGAAATGTACGAGCCGGGCACGCTCGACAATGGCGAGCGGACCGGCTACGGCCTCGGCTGGCGCATCGAGACGGACGAAGAAGGCCGAACGTGGATCTATCACTCAGGCGGCACCACGGGCGGAGGGTCGTTTTTGCTCCGCTGCCCGGAGGAACAGGTGGCCGTGGCGATGATTGTCAACCTCGGCGGCGGAGCGGGATTGCCGGACGCGGCCTTCCGCATCGCCCGGGAAGTGATCGCCGCGCGCACGAAGCAGTGATTCCCTCGTGGGTTGGTTGCGGAGCATCGGTGCGGATTGCCGCGCCGCTGCCTGTGCGAACGGTTTCTGCCGCCGCTTGAAGGTGCTACAACGCGGCTGGCGACGGGCCAGGCACGCTGCATCCTGTTTGAGGGGAATCGAGAGCATGTTCGATTTCGCGTCGCGCTATGCGGGCGGCTTGACGTACGAGGCGTTTCTCGAGCAACACGGCACCGACGAGCATCGCCGACGGTGGCAATCCGCCTACGAGGCGATCACGCTTACGTCCGCACAGCGGAAACTGCTGGAGTCCTTTCGCCGCGAGATGCAGGTCCTGTGTCTGGCTGGAGCGTGGTGCGGCGACTGCGTGTATCAGTGTCCGATCTTCGATCACTTCGCCCGGGCGACACCGACCGTTGGACTGCGATTTCAAGACCGGGACGCCGACGCCGAGCTGACGGCCGAACTGAGCGTGTGCGGCGGCCAGCGCGTGCCGGTCGTGGTGTTCCTCAATGAAGACGGTCAACCCGTCGCCCGCTATGGTGACCGCACGCTGTCTCGCTATCGCCAGATGGCGGCCGAGATGCTGGGGCCTTCCTGTCCCACAGGTCTTGTGTTGCCCGAAGGCGAGGCGCTGGCGGCCATCGTGCAGGACTGGCTCAATGAATTCGAGCGAGTGCAACTCTTATTGCGACTCTCGCCCAGGCTCCGCGAGAAGCACGGTGATTGAAGTGCCGGGCCGCTCCGCGATTTGTGTACTCGCACCGTCAACAATTTTCTGCCCACGCGAGGGCATCGCTGGGCAAGCCAGCAGTGGCACCTCGACCCTGACTGGAATAGCTCTGGCACGTGAACGACTCGTTTTGTTTTCGCGAGGCGCTCGGCTATGAATAGTGCGGCCAAGCAGCCGGTGGGGATCATCGGCCTCGGGCTGTTGGGTACGGCACTGGCTGAGCGTCTGTTGGCGGCAGGCTGGGCGGTGGTGGGCTGCGATCGCGCGCCCGCGCGGCAGGCGGCGCTGAAGAGACTTGGTGGAGAAGTCGACACGGCCGCCGGTGTTGCTCGGCGCTGTCAGACGATCCTGCTCGTGCTGCCCAACTCGGGGATAGTTGCCGAGGTCGCTGACGAAATTCTTGGAGAGTTGAAACCCAGCGCGATTCTCCTGGACGCCACCACCGGCGATCCGCAAGCCAGCGCCCAATTTGGAAAGCGGTTCGCCGCGCACGACGTGCGGTATCTCGATACGACGGTGGCCGGTTCGAGCGAACAAGCCCGGCAGCGCGACGTGGTGGTGATGATGGGCGGACCGAGCGTGGCGCTGGCGGCATGTCGGCCGATCGTGGAGTGCTTTGCCCGGGAGGTGTTTCACCTGGGCGATTGGGGTGCCGGTGCGCGGATGAAACTGGTCGTGAACCTGGTATTGGGACTGAATCGCGCCGCCTTGGCTGAAGGGCTGACGCTGGCGGGGGCGCTGGGGATCGATCTTGATGTGGCGCTGCGCGTGCTGCGCAGCGGTGTGGCCTACTCGCGAACGATGGACACCAAGGGCCAGAAGATGATCGGCCGCGATTTCGAGCCGCAAGCTCGGGTGCGGCAGCATCGCAAGGACGTCGGCCTGATGCTCGACGCCGCGCAGCGCGCGAACGCGCGGCTGCCGCTCTCCGAATTGCACGCCGAGCTTCTCGATCGGCTGATCGCCGCCGGTTACGGCGATGCGGACAACAGCGCGATCATCGAAGCCATCGAGGGGTTGGCAGGCACGATGTTGGACGAGCGCGAGCGGTCTTAAGAATCGTGTTTTCTGGCGACGCGACGGGCACTGCTGGGCAAGCCAGCAGTGGCACCCGGGGGGAATCCGCCGCATGAGCCAGAGCACTTGTGACCGTGGTGGCGATCAGACTTTCATGCCGAGCGTTTGGCGCAGGGGTTCGAGTTGCCCGGCTGAGCCGAGCTTTTCGTTCTTGTGCGTGATGTAGTCGGCGTAGGCGGCCATGAAGGGCTTGCCGGGTGTGCGCGGATCGAAATTGTCAGGCTTGTCGCGAAACGTCTCGC
>CALKYM010000227.1 GCA_938003525.1 uncultured Planctomycetales bacterium
CTAATGGTTAAACAAAAACGCCGGGCTGTTGAGCAGGGCCCAGGCGAGGTCTTGGGCGCCTTCGAGGCGATTGCCGGCTTCGCGAATAGCGGTCAGCCCGGTTTCGCGTTCGGCTTCGGTCGGCGGGCGGCAGAGCACGGCCAGGAATAGTTCGTCGACCACCTGCGCGTCGTCCTGGTATTGGAGAATCAAGCGCGTCAGCCGGTTGCCCTTGTTGGCGATGGCGTCGGCGATCACCTCGCCGTTGACCAGCGTGAGCGCCTGACCGAGTACGACGCCGCCGGAGCGCTCGCACTCGCACGCACTTTCCCGCGGCGGGCGGCCGAACAGGTCGAGAAAGCCGCCGGGCAACTTCGTACTCGCGTCGGCCAGTTGCACGGCGCGGTATCCGGCGGGGACGCCCGGCAGATCGGCGCGGATGCCCATCGCCTGCTGGATCGCATCGTACAGCGTTTCGGCCTGTAGCCGCCTGGCGGTGGCGTGGGCGTAGTTGATCGTGTCGTCCTCGTTCCACTCGTTGGTCTCGACCGCGTGCTGGTAGGCCCGCGACTTGCAGATCGTGCGAATCAGATGCTCGACGTCGAAGCCGTGCGAGACGAAGTCGTCAGTCAGCCGCTTGAGCAGTTGCGGATTGGTGGGCGGATTGCCCGCGCGGATGTCGTCGACCGGCTCGATCAACCCCACACCCATCAAATAGCTGAATACGCGATTGACGAAGCTGGTGGCGAAGTACTGGTTCTCCGGCGAAACGACCCAATGCGCGAACTGCACGCGGCGGTTGGCGTCTTCAGCCGCCAGATCGGAGTGTTCGTAGGGGAACGACGGCGGCACCGTCTGACCCGAGGTCGGGTGCTTCACTTCGCCGCGGCCGGGCGTGTCGTAGATCACCTCTTCGCCGGGATTGGCGCCGCGCTTGCGGCCGATCTGCGCGAAGAAGGCAGCCAGATCGTAGTACTGGTTCTGCGTCCAGCGCTCGAACGGGTGATCGTGACACTTGTTGCAGTTGAACCGCACGCCGAGGAACAACTGCGTGGAGTTCTCCATCGCCATGTCCGGCTCGCGCAGCGTGCGCATGTAGGCCGCCGGTGGATTGACGAACGTCGAACCGCTGGCCGTCAGTATCTGATAGGCCATCTGGTCGTAGGGCATGTTCTCGGCCACCGCCTGCCGCACCCAGTTGCGCAGGGCCCACGCGCCCTTCTCGGTGAGGAACTTGCTGTTGACGGTGAACAGGTCCGACCACTTGTTGGTCCAGTGCTCGACGTACTCGGGGCTGCCGACCAACCGATCGACTACCTCATCGCGTTTGACCTGCGTCTCGCGCTCGTCGGCCAAGAACGCGCGGACCACCTCCGGATCGGGCGGAAGGCCGGTGATATCGAGATATACCCGCCGCAGGAACGTGGCATCGTCGGCCAGGGGACTCGGCAACACGCGGACACGCTTCAGCTTGTCGTACACCAGCGTGTCGATGTAGTTGAACTCCGGCACTTCCTCCCAGGCAAAACCCGAGCGGTCGCCCATCACCGTCACGGTCGTCGAAGCGTAGGCGCCCTCGAACCGCGCCAGCACGGCCGCCTCGCCACGTCGCAAAGCGGTGACGCGGCCCTGCTCGTCGGCATCGAGGATTTCGATCTGCCCACTTTCGATGAACGCTTCGCTCGTCACATCGCGCTTCCGCCCGTCGGCAAAGGTGGCCATCACCACCATCTGCTGCGTCATATAGGGCATGGCGATGACGGGATTCTGAGGATAGAGCTCGATCTGGGTGACGCGGGGAGCTTCGAGATCAATCGTGCCGCCTCCCGCGATCCACGCGCGGAGGATCTCGTAGTACGGTTCGCCCGGCCGGGTGCGCACACCGCCCACATGCGGTACCGCGCCGGATGCCTTGAGCAGCATCAGGCTCTCGTCGGGCTCGGCACGATTGAATCGCCTGGCCGCCAAATCGTCGGTCAGCGCGCGGTGATCGAAGGCCGGATCGTAACCGCGCAGCGAAAGCTTGAAGCCGTTCTTGCCGTCCTTCGCTCCATGGCAGGTGCCCGCGTTGCAGCCCGCCTTCGAGAGCACCGGCATTACGTCTCCCACGAAGTCGACATCATAAGGAGCCTCCGTTCCGCTCACCGCCACGGGCACGGCCACCAAGAGCCCGCCCAGCGAGATCCGCAGTTGCCCCTGCCCATCGGTCTTGGGTCGCACGCTCAAGCCCGCGCTCACCGCGAGCAACTCGGGCTCTTGCTCGACGGTGACCATCCGCGTCACGTCGGCACGCTGGCCGTTGGTCAGTTCGCCGAACACCAGAATCTGCCGGGCATCGTAACGATGCACCAGTTCGATGCTCGCCGGCACGACGTCGAGCCGCAGCACCTGCACACCGTCAGGCAAACGCTCGGGGGCTGCCGTCGATTGTGTCTCGGCATCCGCCCGGGCGATTGACGCGAAACTGCAGGCCGCGATGCACCACGCACAGAGTAACGCCGGCCGAATGTAACGTTTGCAGGACATGGCAACTCGATCCTTGTGAGTCATTTCCGTCAGCGCCATTTTCGTTCTTCGAATACCAGGTCGTAGTCGAATCTGGGTGCCACTGCTGGCTTGCCCAGCAGTGTCCATCGCCGGAAGAGCACTGCTAGATGAACTAGCAGCGGCACCCTCGGTTAGGTTGAACCAGGTGTTGGAAACGCCTTTTGGTCATGCTCTTAGCTATCGCGCTGTAGCAACCTCTTCCGGTTCAAGTGGCACGGGTACGAACTCCCGCACGAGCTCGCCCGTCGCCGCATTGAAGATCCGTACGGTACCGTCGAACCCGGCGGCGGCCACCTGCTGGCCGTCGGGATGAAAGCCGACGGCGAAGACCGGCGTCTGCTGGGCCTCGCAACGCGCGACGAGCTTGCCATCTTCAGTGTTATACACCCGCAACTCGCCCGTCCGATCGGCGCTGGAACCGACGACGAACTGCGTGCCGTCGGACGTGAGATCCAAGTCGTAAATCCGCCCCGGCAGCGGCTCGTAGGCTTTCAGCAGGTTGAAGTCGTCGCCGATCTTGCGGTCTTTGGTGCGATACATCTGATAGCGCTTGGGCGTGCCGTCGGCACCGCCGACGAGCAGCTCGTCTTTTTCCGGCATGCGGTCGATGGCGTCCAAACCGCCGGTCAGCGCGCCCGGCGTGATGCTGGTGATGTTGTCGACGAACCGCTCGGTGGCCACCTCGATCAGCTTCATCGAACGATCGCGGCTGACCGAGACGAGGTGCGAGCCGTCGGTGGAAAACACGGTGTCGAGCACCCAGTCGTTGTGCGCGCCCTGAAAGAGCACCTGCTTGCCGGTGCCGGCTTCGATGGCCCGCACCGAGTTGTCGGCGCAGCCGAACGCGATCAGCTTGCCGTCGGGCGACCAGCTCGCCCCATACACCGTGTCGAACGTGACCGAGACAGAATAAACGAGCTCTTGCTTCTCCACGTTCCAGACCTGCACCTCGCCAAATCGCCCCGGCGAACCACCGGTCACGGCCAGATGCCGACCATCGGGCGAGAAGGCCAGCGACTCGATGCGCACGGCCAGCCCAATCAAGCGGGCGACCAACTCAGCACCGTCGGACGTGTGCAACAGCACTTCGTGATTTCCGGAGACGGCTAACAGCGATCCGTCGGGCGAGTATTCCACCGCCGTGAGCACCGGCGGCAAACGGTAGACCGGTGGATGATCGGCATCGACGATCTGCTGGGCCGACTCGGGCGTGTCATTCGGCGCTCCGGCTTCGATCCACCGCTGGATCAACGCGATCTCTTCCGCAGTCAACGGATCGCGATCTTTGGGCATCAGCGGCGGATCGTCTTCGTAGGGAGTGATCTGAAACAGGATCATGCTGGCTTCGACGTCGCCGGGAACCACCGACGGCTCGTCGCTGTCGCCCGGCTGGAACAGATCGTCGTAAGTAATGAGCGAGACGCCGCCGCCAGGTTGCGCCGGCTGATGACAGCCCTGGCAGGCCGCCTGCAAGATCGGTCGCACGTCGTGATAGAAGCTCACGCCGGCGGTCTCAGTGGCGGCTGCTTCATCAGCAGCCGGCTCATCGGCGCGAGCCGAATACGCCATCCAAACGACGACCGTCAGTGCCGCCGCGGACATCGATGCCCGGCTACAGGGCCATCGGGAGAGGAAAGATCGCATCGCGTGTGCATCCTCGAATCAAGATCGCGCGTCGCGTTCGCCGCGGACAGAAGCGCGGGCTCACGGCATCAGCTCGAAGCCGTCGCACATCGCAGCACGGCCATCTCAGGCATGACGTCGGGGTAGGCAGGCCAAGCAGAGCCCCAAAGTCGCGGCGTTGCCCCACGCGCCCCGCACCGCCAGCGACCGCTCCGCTCAACCCCTCATCATGCCACAGGACCCCGGGGGGCTCAAGCAAATACGGCTCGCACGGACGAGCACGCGGACCGTTTCCCCCGTTCACTCAGTGGATATGGCCACCTGTACGCACTTTGCCGAGACTCCCGAACGATGACGCGGGATGGCCAGACGCCTACTTGTTCGTCATCGGAAGGAACTCGGGCGCCAATATGGCGAGGACGACGGCCGCCTGGCAGGCTTGAATCACTTCTCGCGTGGCTGCGCCGGCGAGCTCGCCGCTGACGATTTGTTCGACGCGATCCTTTCGAGCGTCGACGTTGCGTTGCCCGAACGTCGCCGCTAGAAGCCCGGCAGCGTGCGCCAGGGAAACCAGCGCAATCGTACGTCCGTCGAGCGGCCGTTCATCGCCGAACACGGCACTGTGTAGGCGCTCGAGGATCTCCTGTTCGGGGACCGGATCGACTTCCGGATAGACCTCGCGTTTGAAGACGAGCAAGACCGTCTCGTCGGCAGCGTGGAGAATGCCCCGGTTGCACAACTGTCGCGCGGCCTCGCCCGGCAAAGTGCGGACCGCCAAGCGCGTCAGCCAGTGCGCCAGCGGCGCGAGTTTCTTGGCCGCAACCATGCGCTGGAGACTTTCATCGAGCAGCGGATCGCCCAGCGCCCGCGTGTCCTTGAAGCGAACGTCCTGGCGCTTGGAATCGTCGACCTCGATGCGTTTCTCCAGCAACAGGTCGGCGAGAATCGCGCCGGCGATGACGCTCTCGGCAAAACTCGCGGTAACGGTACCGCGCTCGTCATGCAGTGCGAGCAGCGTGATCTCTTCGTAGAGATACAAACGATCCGCAGCGCTCATCGTTCTAACCAGTGAGGTACAAGAACTAGAGTGTGTTCAAAGCGGAGTTTGGGTGCCACTGCTGGCTTGCCCAGCAGTGCTCTTCCGGAGAGGGCACTGCTAGACGAGCTAGCAGTGGCACCCGACGTCGACTGCATGAGTTCTTGAAATGCGCTCTAGCTACTCCAGCTCTGCCCCCTACGCACCATACAACGACGGGACCGGAATGTCGTTGAGCCGCAGGTAGACGCAGAGGTGGGCGCGGTGGTGGATGGTGTGATTGAGAATGAAAGTCCGCATCACACCGACCTTTGGCATCTGGATCAACGGCTCGCCGCGGCTCAACAGCGACCACTGCTTCATGTACTCCGCGTCGCTGGTGGCGGCGATGGCCTTCTTGGCCGCGGCCACGTTCTTGTCGAACAAGTCGAGCGCCTCTTGCCGGCTGCTGATCGTGAGCGGCTTGTACGGTTCGCCCCCCTCGGGATTGGTTTCCCACGAGTCCTGCCTCAGCGTGCCTTCGACCCAGCCAGCGATCTCGACCAGATGCGAGGTAACCCAACCAATCGAGTTCAACTCGGGATGCGCCTTCCAGTCGAGCTTGTCATCCGGCACGCCCTCCAGCACCTTGCGCGTGCCGGCCATTTCATGTTCGAACTCGGGCAAGAGAGATTCCGCGATGCTCACAACGTTGCTCCCTTTTTCAATGCGCGTCGGTCGCCCCTCATACAGGCGGGCTTGAAGGCTGCCCGTCTCACTGCGCCCGTTTTACTGCGCGCCGGCAGCCGCGTCAGCCCAGTCGGGCAAGCCACCCGTGGTGATGCCCAGCACGCTGACGCCGAGCGTGAAGATGGCGGCCACAATTAACACGGCGCCGAGCAGGTTCATGAGAATCCCGCAGCGAATCATTTCGGACAGTTTGACGTGCCCCGAGCCGTAGACGATGGCGTTGGGAGGCGTGGCCACCGGCAGCATGAAGGCGCAACTAGCGGCAATCGCCGCCGGAATCATCAACAGCCGCGGGTCGCAGCCGACCGCCTGGGCCACCGAGCCGAGAATCGGCATGCTCATGGTCGTGCAAGCCAGGTTGCTGGTCAGCTCGGTGAGAAACGTCATGGCCACGGCCGTCGCGCCGGCCATCAAGATGGGCGGCGCGCCTTGGAGCTGCGCGCCGAACTGCCGGCCGAGGTACATATCGAGCGCGCTGTTCTGCATGCCCTGCGCCAGAGCCAATCCGCCACCGAACATCAAAAGCACCCCCCACGGCACCCGCGCGGCCGCTTGCCAGTCCATCAACGGCTTGCCGCGCAGGCCCTCGCTGGGCACGACGAAGCACAGCACCGCCATCGTCATCGCCACGGTCGAATCGTCGACCAGCCGCGAACCATCGGCTTGCCGCCCCAACCCCAACCAGGGCGCCCAGCCAAAGCCGGCCACCGGCTCACGCGCGACCCACAGTACGGCGGTCGTCAGAAAGATCAGCCCCGCGCGCCACTCAGCCGGTCGCAATCGCCCCAGCCGCTTGCGCTCTTCGGCCAACACTGCACTGCCGCCCAACAGCGCTTCGTCGCCCAGGCGAAACAAGACGCGCGTCAAGAGCAGCCACGCGCAGAGCAGCATCACTACGGCCAACGGGACGGCCATCACCATCCAACCGGCGAAGGAGATATCGGGACCGGCGGGAAACTGGTTCGTGTAGAGCTGCTTGAAAGCCACATTGGGCGGCGTACCGATCAACGTGGCGAACCCGCCGATGTTGGCCCCATAAGCGATGCCAATCATCACGGCCGTGCTGAACCGCCGCGTCTGTTGCGGGTCGCCGCCGCCTTGGGCAGCGCGGCCGGTGATGCTGATGGCAATTGGCAACATCATCATCGCCGTGGCCGTGTTCGACATCCACATCGAGAGCGCCGCGGTGGCCAGCATAAAGCCCAACACCAGCCGCCGCGGGCTATCGCCCACCGTCGTCACAATTGCCAGCGCGATCCGCCGCTCGAGCCCACTGCGCGCGATGGCCAGCGCGATGAGGAAGCCACCCAAAAACAGAAAGATCATGCTGTCGCCGTAAGAGGCAGCCACACTGGCCATCGCGCCCGAACCTCGGGCCGGCGTCAGCGACAAGAGGGGCAACAGCACCAGCGGCAACAAACCGGTCGCAGCCGGCGGCACGCATTCGGTCAGCCACCACACGGCCATCCACACCGCGACGCCCGCCATGGCGTTCAGTTCCGAGTGACCCGCTTCCAGCGG
>CALKYM010000228.1 GCA_938003525.1 uncultured Planctomycetales bacterium
GCGGCGCGGTCCGTCGCCCACGATCAAGAAGCGAGCGTCGGGCCGCTGGGTTTGCACCCGTTGCGCTACTTGCAGGAACAACTCGTGGTTCTTTTCAGGCCGCAGGGCCGCCACGATGATGGCGACGGGTGAGTTGGGCGCTAGAGCCAGTTCTTCGCGCAGTTCAGGTCGTACTTCGCGGGGGGCGAAGCGATCGACGTCGACGCCGTTGGGGACGACAAACACTTTTTCCGGCGGACAGCCTTCGGATTCGGCCAGGTAGCGGGCGTGGGCATCGGCGACCGCGATGAAACCGTCGGTCCAGCGGGCCAGCAAACGGTTGGGCCATTCAACCCGGTCGGGCAGCCCTGTGGAGTGCAGCGCCGACAACACCACGGGCACCCCGGCACGCCAGGCGGCCAATCGTCCCCAGAACATCTTGTCGCCGCCCGTGCCGACCGTGACGACCGCCCCGACGTTGCGTTCGCGCATCCGCCGCGCGAGGCGCGGCAGCACGGCGAGATCGAACTTGCTGCCGAGCAAATGGCTATGCGCCGGAACTTCGGCGGCAAGCTGTTCGCCGAGCGGCCCGAGATGTTTCAGGCAACAGAGCTCGGGTGCGAAGCGGCGGCGATCCATCTTGCGGATGATGTTCACCAGCAGCGTCTCCGCGCCACCGACCGAAAGGTGCGTGTTGACGAACATCACCGGCAGCGGGGCCGTCGACGTGCCATCGTTGCCCGGCGCCATGTTTGATGAAGCGGCTTCGAGTGCTGTCGTCATGTCGGGCGTATCCGGTTCGCGTCTTGCTCGTGAGTGCTGAGCTCGGCCTCGTGGACGAGGGCGCGCTCTCAGAACGGCTTGGTGGCGGTATCGCTCCGCCTCATGATTCTTCGCAGGCGAGCTGCATACTCGGCGGCTACGGGTGCCAGGCGGAGTTTCTCGTCGCGGTTGATGATCCAATCGGTTACCACGGCGGCCACACCGAGTGCGACCAGGAATAGCAGCGAATAGAGCGGCGGCAGGCAGAGTGTGAGCGGAGCGGCGGTGATGACGCACAGCCCGCGATCCACTCCCATGCCCAGGTTGTGGCAAAACCAGTAGATGGCCACCAGCGCGATGCCGTTGGCCGCCACCGTAGCAGTCACCGCGCCGACCAATCCGAAGCGCGGCAGGAGAAACAGGTTGAGTGCCACATTGACAACCACGCCCAGACCCAAACCGACGCTGCTGAGCCGCGCGCGTTCAGCGCACCACAAGTAGCACTGCACGACGGTTACCAGGGCGAACCAAGTGCAGTAGAGCAGCGTGCCGGGCAAGACGTTGAGGCCCAAGGTGTACTTGTCGTCGAAGGCGAGCTGAAACAGCCAGGGTGCCAACAGATGAATGCCCGTAGCTGCGGCCAACATGGCCAGGCCCGAGAGCTTCATCGTGAGCAACATCTTCTTCGAGACTTCCCGCCGGCGACCGGCTTCCCAGTCGTGACTCAAGTGGGGCACGACGAGCGTGGCAAACAGGCCGGCAACCGAGACCAGCATGACGGGCAACACGCGCGAGCTGTGATACTGACCGACCAGCGCGAGCGCTTCCTCGGGCGGCAGCCCGGAGGTATGCAGAATCATGTAGCGGTCGGTGATGACAAACAGGTTCGTGAGCCAGTTGGCGAGCCAGGTCCAGGCGGCGAAGGGGACGAGCTTGCCCCACAGGGTACTTTGAGCGAGCGGCGTTTCCCGTCGGGGTAGCGCGCGCCAGACTTTGCGCAGCAGCATGGTGGCGCCGAGTGCGCACAGTGCGCAGGCACCGCCGTAGGCTGCCAGGACGCTGCTGGCTGTCAGGCTCCAGCCGTGGAGCAGCGCGATGCCCAGCGCGGCGAACGCCAGCGCGTGTGCAAACTGCAATACCGTGGCCACGCGAAACATGCGCAGCGCGGCGAAGAGTTCGCCGACGGCGTTGTGCACGATGACCGCTGCCAGACAACCGGCGGTGAGGTAGATGAGCCGCGCCTCGTCACCCCGCCCGAAAATCAACTGCGAAAACAACGGAGCGGCAAAGTACATGCCGAGCAGGGCCACGGCAATCAGCAGGCCGACGAGCGTTGTTGTGCGGCGCAGAAATGTCCGCAGTTGACCGCGCTGCCGATAGTGTTCGACATAGCGGCCAAACGAACCGGGAATGCCGAGCACGGCAACCGGCGCCGCCAGTTCGAGAAAGGCAAAGATGACGTCCCACTCGCCCAACTCGACGGGATCGAGCCAGCGACAGAACAATAGTCCGCGCAGGAATCCGACCAGGCGCTGCACAACGGTGAGCACGAGCAACAGCAGCACGCTGCCCGCCAACGTATCGGTGGGCAGCGCGGTCGACGACTCGTCGGTCGCCGCCGGCTCGACTTCGGTCGGGGCCATGGCGCTCAAGTGACCACGACCTCGCGCGGTTTGGGCGCCTGCAACTCGCCATATTTGAAGCGGCGCACGGAGTGCCGCTTGCGCGGATCGAGCGTGAGCCAATTGCGAAAGCGGAGGAAGTTCTCGTCGGCAGGAATACGCTGAAGGTGGAAGGCGTCGTCGCCGGGGAAGTTGTAGCCGCCGTAGGCAGAACAGACGGCCTCGTAGCCGCAGTGGTAGGCGAGGTGAATCGCGCTGGCCGAGAGCCGGTGATGTTGTCCGAAGGGAAACGCGAAGTAGCGAATCGGCTGGCCGACAGCTTCTTGGAGTTCGTCGCGGGCCGTCACGATTTCGTCGTGGAGTTCGGCCGCATCGGTAATCTGCGCGACATCGGGATGCGTGCGCGTGTGGGCGCCGATTTCGATGCCGGCTGCCACGAGCGCCTTGAGCTGTTCGAGCGTGTTGGGCTCGAAGCGATTGCCCATCGCCAGGTCATGGCCAAAGGGGCTGCCCGTCAGCGCGCCCTCGGTCGTGACGAAATAGGTGCAGGGGATTCGTTCGCGAACCAAAAATGGCAACGCGTGCTGACAGTTCACGGCGTAGCCGTCGTCGAAGGTGATGCTGACACAGGGACGCTCGTTGTGTCCGCTGCGCACGCGACGCTGTGCCTCGGTGAGGCTGACGATCTCGTAGTGTTGACGCGCCCAAGTGATTTGCCGCACGAACATTTCGTTCGACATGGTCCACAAGTTGGCGGCATCGTCCGCGATACGGTGGTAAATCAGTACCATCACGGGCGCTCGCCCCTGATCGGCCGTGCGTTCGATCCAGCGCAGCCGCCAGCCGAGCGTCGAGTGGTAGTAGGCGCCGAGTAACAGGTTTTTCAGAAACATGTCAACGACTTTCGTGAAGGGTGTTCGAGCGGTTGATCATTTGCCGCCCCACTGGCGGTCGATTCGGCAGCGACGCGCTGGAATGTTCACTGGCTGACCGTGGTCTCTCGCCGGGGAGCAAGGGGGCTGGCGAAGCTCCCGTTTGGACGCCAGCTCGTACCGCGCCAACTGCCGGGCAACGCCACGTCCCCGGCCGCGCGTCGGAGGTTGCTCCAGCGTGACTTCAGCCAGGCTTTGACTTGTCGCTGGGCGCGCCACGCCCGATGGCGCATCCGCGCGCTGGGTATGGGCGCCACGACACGCCACTGGCGACAACTTTGGGGACGCGCCCCCCAGCGCGCCTTGTAGGCTTCGTCTCCGCGAAGGAAATCGATCGCGCGCAAGCCGCGGTCGAGCGCCCAACGCGCGCCGGCCAATGTCGCCAAATGCCCCGGCTCTTCGTCCAAATGCGCCGGATCAAGACCGCCCTGATAGACGTAGAGGGTGTCGTCGCCGACGAGGTGATACTCGGCGGCGATGGGCCGCGCGTTTTTTGTGATCCAATACAGATGCAGGCGATCGGCGGCAAGGAGTCCGGCGGTCGCCGCGCGGTGGAATTCCATCAGCCCGGGCTGCGCAAAGCAGCCCGACTGTCCCCGCCCCTGCCAGCGCGCGGCGTGTAAGTCCGCTAGGATCTGAAGGCCCTGATCCAACTGCGGCTGCGTCTCGGCGTGATGCACGGTGTAGGTGCTCGCCTCATCCAATCGGCGCGCCGCGCGTCTCAAAGCCTTGCGGTGCGATTTGGCGCATCCGCTGAGCAATTCGTCCCAGGTTTCGGGAAGTTGCAGCCGCCAGCAACTGTCCGCGGCCCGCCGATCGACCTCGTGCCCCAACGCTGCCATTTGCGCAACGAACGGCTCGACTGCCGAGTCTTCGTTGGCAACGGGCGCCATCTCGAGGAAGTGCCACCGTTGCCGGGGGTCGCCGCTGAGCCAGTCGAACAGCGAGGGATGGTCGCGCGAAATGTGGTTCGCGAGCGTCTCGGCAATCTGCCGTTCGAGTCCCGGCTGAGAGAGGATCCCGAGATACTCGCCACACACCGCATCAGATCCGACTATTCGCAGCGTGCGGGAAAGGTCGTGTCGCTGCTCCAGGTAGAAGGGAGCAATCGCGGCAACGGTCCCCGAATCGTCGTACACCACGTAGGTGAACAACTGGCGGCGCGGCATACGGTGCGTGGCATTTTCCCCGAATGTTTGCCACCACGCGCGAAACCAGTCCCATTCGCGAAACGGGACCCCGCCCGCCAGCTCGCGCCACGCTGCGGAGATCGGCGCGAGTTCGTCCAGTCTGCGGTGCAGGGCCACGTGCCACATAGCGCAGTTTCCACGATCAAAAGTCGGGGTGGTGTGCCCGAAAGAAAACGACCGCCGGCATGCCGGTCGAAGCAACCTAAGTCCCTACACCAAACTTCGGTTACAGGGCGGGAGAAGCAAATCTCGCTCTGGCGGTGTAACTGCCGCCGATGCCCTCAGCGGGCGGCTGCGTCGCGGACCCGCTGGCGAGGTCGGCACAATCGGCACGATCGGCCATGCCCATCACAGAGACACAGAGACTCTGTCGCGCTGCGCATTCATTTTGTCGGCGCTGTTCGATGGTGGATGTGGCTCGCGTTCAACGCCCGCGTACAGAAAAAGCAACGGACGCCGGTCGCTGTTGTTGCCGTCGAAAGCGACTGCTGGTCGGACGGCTTGCCGGAAGTCATGTGATTGCTGGGACTTCGGCCGTGCGCGATACGGTGGGTCAGTGCGCGAGCGGGACATGGCATTGGCTTTGCCTTTGATTGCGGGCGGACACCGAGCGTCAGCAAACCAAGGTAAAGCAACCATGTCCTACGAACGATCAACTACGGCTCCCACGCCAGGCGACGTCCTCCAGGTCCTTTCGAAGTACCGTTGGCGATGGCTCATTCCCACTGCAGCAGTAACCCTGTTGGGCGTGTTGTACGCCTTCTTTGGGCCCCGGCAGTGGGACGCCCTGCAGTCGTTGATTGTTCGCAACGACGCGGCCTCTGAGTCGCGAAGTCCCGGCGAGTTCGTGCACGACGACGCCATGAAGGTCACGCAGGAAACGATTCTCGAAGTACTCAAGAGCAGCCGCGTCGTGACGGCGGCTCTGAAGGAAGTAGGACCGCCCGCTGATTATCAAGATGTCGAAGCCTGGCCGACTTACGATGACCTGAGTGCTCTACGCGGCGTCCTCAAACTGTCGGCACCCAACGGCGCTGAATTCGGCGAAACTGAGGTCTTTTATCTACACGTGCGAGCAGAGAGCCCTGACCGGGCGCGTCAACTGGCCGTGGCGTTGACCCGTCAGGTGCAGCAGCGTTTTCAGGAACTTCGCGACGAGCGAGCACAAAGTCTGATTACCGAGTTGGTTCGCCGGGCGGACATCGTTCGCGAGCAATTGAACTCGGCGACTTCCCGCCTGGAACTGCTCGAAAACTCGCTGGGCAGCGACCTTGCTGAACTCCGCAGCCTGCACGGTTCGCCCTCTAGCCAGAGCGAGCTGCGGGCGCAGAACATCGAAATGGAGAAAGAACTGCGTGCCGTCGAAGAGGCGCGGAGCGTGAACCGCGAGTTGTTGGCTCTGCTCAACGATGCCCAAGATGATCCCACCATCTTGCTGGCGACGCCGAATCGCCTGCTCGAATCGCAGCCCGCCTTGCGACGCTTGAAGGATGGTTTGATCGACGCCCAGATCGCCACCGCGAAGCTGCGCGGTCAAATGACCGAGGAACATCCGAAAGTTCGCGGTGCCTTGGGGGCCGAGGAAGAGATTCGCCGCCACATCCACCAAGAGTTGGCCATGGCCATTCGCGGCCTCGAGGTCGAGCTGCACTTGAACGAGCAGCGGATTGCGGCCCTGCAAGGCAACCTGGCGGATACGAATCGCCGGCTGGAACGCGTCGCCTCGCTGCGGGCCGAGTATACGAACCTGGTGGGCGAGGTTGACGATCACTCGTCGGTACTGGCGGCCACCGTTCGTAACCTGTCCGAGGCACGTGCCATCCAGGTTAGTGCTCAGGCGGCAAGCCTCATTGCCACAATCGACGAACCGGAAGTCGGTCACCGCCCGACCGGTCCCCGCAAGGCCGTGGTGATCCTCGCGGGCCTTGTGGGTGGCTTCGCGGTTGGAATGGCTGTGCTGTTCCTGACGGTTCCGAGCTTCGGACCCGGCAGTGGTTCGCAGCGAGTCGCGGCGGACACGGCTTTCACGCAGCCGGTCGAATCGCCCAACGCCGGCGTATCCTTGCAGGGAGCCCCAGAGCACCAGGTGGTCGGCACGCACGTCGTACAGTGAACGACACGACCTATCGACTGCCGCCGACCTGTGTAGTCAGCCGGCGGCGGCAGTCTGATCGCCGGGAACCGTCACCTCAGCACCCAAGCGGATAGCGGTATGGACTTCTTGCTCGTCGTCGCCACGATCACAGCGCTTTTGTGGGGATTGGTGTTCGCCCTGCGGGGATCGTTGCTAGTGGGCCTGATTGCAGTGCTGCTGGCAGGCGCTTGCTTCGGCCACCCGTTCGCACACTTCGACGTCGGTCCGATTACGCTGACGCTGGACCGGCTGGCCATTGCCCTGGTGGCCGGCATCTACGTCGTGCAGCGGCGGCTGGGACGGCTGGATCCGAAGCCCCTCACAGCGCAGGAGATGGTGCTCCTCTCGCTGGTCGGCTATTTGGCGGTCAGCACGGTCTACGGCGGGTACACGGCGCCCAACGCCGACGGGTTTCCCGGCCTGTGGCATTTGATCGCCGCCTATCTCATGCCGGCCACGATCTACTGGATGGCACGCGACGTGAAATCGGCGCCTTCCATTCAGCAATGGCTGTTCGGCACGCTGGTCGCATTGGGTATCTATCTTGGCCTGACGGGCATTGCAGAGATCGCCCACCAATGGTGGGCGGTATTCCCCAAGCACATTGCTGATCCGGAAGTTGGCTTGCACTTCGGTCGTGCTCGGGGACCGATGGTGCAATTGCCGACCTACGGCGTCTACCTCGCGACGTGTCTGTTGGCGGCCTGGCTGTGGCTGCCATCGCTGAGTCGCGCCGGCAAACTGGCCGTGCTGTGCACGATCCCCGTGATGTTGGCCGGCGTCTACTTCAGCTATACGCGTAGCGTGTGGCTCGGAGCGGCCTCCGGCCTGTTCATTGTATGGACGTTGGTATTGCCAGGCGTATGGCGGCGGATCGTGCTGGGCACGGCCATCGTCGCCGCCGTGTTCGTGGGTGCCACGCAGTTCGACAATCTGATTCGGCTGAAGCGCGATGAGTCGGCCGCGCGGGCCGCGATGTCGGCCAACATGCGGGTCAGCTTCGCCTACGTGTCGTGGCAGATGTTTCTCGATCGGCCGTTCTTGGGTTGCGGTCTCGGTAACTTCCCATCGGCAAAGTTGGAATACCTCGACGATCAATCGGTCGACCTGCCGCTGCAACAGATTCGCGACTTATCGCACCACAATACGTTTCTCAGTCTGCTGACTGATACGGGGATCGTCGGCCTGCTATTGTTCGTGACGCTGTTGGGAATGTGGGTTCGCAGCGGCTGGCGTACCGCAACCAGCAATACCGCCTCGCCGAACGAGAGGCGACAAGGCGTACTGCTCTTGGGCGCACTGGGCGTGTACTTCTGTCAGTTGATGTTCCACGATCTGACGTACACGCCGATGGAAAACTCGCTGCTCTACCTGTTGGCCGGCCTCTGCGCAGGCATCCAGCAATCGGAGGGGCGTACGCGCCGCCGCAGGGTCGAGCCCGCGTGGAGGTTCGTGCCGGCCGATCAGCTCGCGGAAGTGGATGTCGATTCCACCAGTCGGCAAGAGCTCAACACGGCACGCTAAGCACCAGAACTTGTCGCCAGCGTCGCTGACTCTTCGGGAGCGCTGGCGCGCCGTGCAGGGATGCGATTCGATTCGGCCGTGAATCGCGCCAGCAGCGCATCGTAGGCGGCCAGCACACCCTCCCAGGTGAACTGCTCGGCGTGGCGATCGCGGCTGGCCGCGCGCATCTGTGTCAGTTCGTCAGGATCGGCGAGTAGCTCCGTCAAGAGCGCGTCGCACTGATCGGCATCCCGGAAGTAGCGCGCGCCGCCCCCGGCGACCCAGCGATTGAATTCGTTGTCGTGGGCCAGGACTGCCGAGCCGGCACCTAAAGCTTCAACCAGAGACGGATTCGTGCCGCCCACCGTGTGCCCATGAATGTAGAGGCGACAGTGCACCCGCAGCGCGGCAAGCACACGGGCGTCGTAGATCGCTCCGGGGAATAAGACGTCGTCGCTGGCGGCTTCCAACACCTGACGATGGTAGGCGTTCATTCCCGGACGGAAGTCTCCCAGCACGATCAGCCGAATACCCCGCGGGCGACACGAAAACGCCTCGACGATCTCCAGCACTGAGTTCTCTGGCTCGGGGCGGGCAATGACCAAGGCGTATTGTTCGCGCTGGAGTCCCAAGTGCGAGAGGTGCGCGGGATCGGCCTCGACAAGCTCATCGGCGCCATAGGGAATGACGGTGATCCGATCGGAACGAGTGCGGCTGAGCAGGTGCTCGGCGATGATGGGGTGATCGGCGATGAGGTGGGATCCCAACCAACACGCGCAACGCTCGTTGAGATACAGCCAGGCCCGCTCGGGCCATCGCCACTTGCGCCGCTTCCACTCCATGCCGTCCATGTTGATCAGGTTGGCGAGATGCTTTCTGCGCGGGATGCTTGCGAACAGCCCGGTGTTGTATCCGAGTGTGAGCAGCGTCGCGCCCTCGCGGGCAGCCATCCGCGTGGATTTCCAATCGAAGATGATCGTGCCCCAAGCATCGTCGCGGCTGACGGGGACATCGATCAATCGTACGCCGCGCCAGGTGCGCTGGGGTTGCTCCTGGCCCTTCGCAATCTGGCAGTAGACCGTGACTTCAGTGCCACGTTCGCTCATATAGAGCGCCAGCCGCTCGGCGAACGTCTCGAAGCCACCATGCTGTGCCGGGATGCCGCGTGTGCCCAGGATGGCCAGTCGTCCACATCGCCACCGCAGCGCGTCGGGGTCGGAAGGAACTGTGTCGCTCGCGCGTTGTCCGTCGACGGGCGGCGTGCTAAGAGTCGTGGCAACTTCGAGTGGAGCGCTCATGCGATCTTCAACCTGCGTCGTCAGCCTGTCAGCCGGCGGCGTGCGCCGAAAGCACCTGGCCATAGACGTCGAGAAGCTGTTGGTAGTAGTTCTCAGAGTTGAAACGCCGGAGCACCTTTTCGCGGCCCCGGCGCCCCATCGCCAGGCAACTTTCTGAGTCCTGCCACAAGCGATTGAGACAGGCGGCCAGATCTTCGGCATCTCCAGGATCGGCAAGCCAGCCGTCCTGACCTTCGTCAACGAGCTCCGGAATCCCACCAATCCGCGAGCCGACGACGGGTTTTGCGTAAGCCAGCGATTCGAGCACC
Organism: uncultured Planctomycetales bacterium; assembly: GCA_938003525.1. GTDB lineage: Bacteria > Planctomycetota > Planctomycetia > Pirellulales > JAEUIK01 > CALKYM01. Next base: position 9,729 of record CALKYM010000228.1, read on the forward strand.
GCCATGGGGCAGTTGTCGTAGCCCTCTGATGGCAGGATGGTGGCCAACGACCCTTGAATGAGCCGCGCGAGTCGATCTCCGCTGGCGAAGTCTTGCAGCTCGACATGCGCGAGCTCAGGGCGCGCCAGACGCTGAGCCACTTCTGCCCGCGCGTCGCCGTCGCCGACCAGAATGAAGCGCGCCTGTGGCAGACGTTCGGCGGCATCGAGCAGCGTGAAGATGCCTTTGAGCCGCTCGATGCGGCCGAAGTACAGGAAATACTCGCCGGCTGTGAATGACGGCTCGATGGTCGTCGCGTCTTTGAAGTTGTGAATCACCGTGATTTTGTCTGCGGGCACGCCGAGCTCGGCGAGCTTGTTGCGCTGAAAGTCGCTCACGGCGATGAAGCGATCGACCTTGTCGACGATGCCGGCATGGCGCGAGACATACGACTCGACCGTGCTCACCAGCGAACGCGCGAGCGATCCGCGGTTGCAGCGGCGTACGGCCGCCTTCCAAAACTGCCGCCCTTGGCAGGCCTCGCAAATCTCGCCGTGCGACATCAGCGAATAGACCGGGCAGACCAGCTTGAAATCGTGGATCGTCTGCACGATCGGAATCCCCGCCTCGCGGAGCGGCTCGAGAATCGATGCCGTGAGTTGCCCGTAGTAAATCTGCAGATGGGCAACGTCAGGACGGACGTCGGCGATCAGGCGGCGCATTGCTTGGGCTGCCGGCCGGGAATACACAAAGCGCGGGATGTCGCGGACTCGCGGACGACTGAAGTCGAAGCCCGGCGGGAAGTACTTCGACCACTCCGAGGGCAGGTCGTCTTTTTGTGCGGCCGCGAAGGGGATCACGCGGTGCCCGTGCTGCTGGAGCAATTCGCTGAGCACGAAGAAGTAACGATCCGATCCCCCGCGCACGTAGTGGTTTTGCGAAACGTTGAGGATTGTATGCGGCGCAGGCGACGTGCCCGTCGGCGTCAGGGCGGGCACCTCGGCAGCGGGCACGTCGAGTTGCGATGCGGAAGTCAGCTCTGGGTTCACGGCGCATCTCCTGCGGCCACGTCGTCTGTTTCGGAGCGCTCGGACCACGTGGAATCGACCCACGCGGCCATTGCCTGGCCGACTGCTTGATGGGCGTCGGCGTTGTAGTGCGTGTCGCAGGCGAACACGTGAGAGCGACCGGTCTCGCTGACCTTGGCCATCAGCGCGTCGGTCAGGTCGAGATAGGGAATTCCGAGTCGAGATAACATCGGCGCGAGCTGCTCGCGCCCCATCTCGCCGCGGCGGGCGCCAAGACAATAAGGGTCGACGGATGCGGGCGCGGCGACGTAGGGATCACCGGTAACGAGCGACTCGATCTCGTCCAGATTGCCCCGAAAGGCCACCATCAGCTCGGCACCGCCCGCACGGCAAACGTCGCGGGCAGCGGCCAGCGTCTTCTCAATCAGCAGCCACGTGCGCGCCGCGCGCCTCGATTGATCGAGATCGAGGGCGCCGGGCACGCGATGACCGCTCTCTGCGAACGCCGCGGCGCGACGCTGGACACCATCGTCGTTCGCTTGGCCGGCCGCAGCGCTGTGAATCCAGCCCTTCTGGAGGGCAAAGTACCGCACGAGTGCCGACTGCATGGCGAGCCGCTTCGGCCAGCTTCGTTCCCAATACTGCGGCGGCAACAGCACGAGCTCGTCGGCAGTATCCAGGTAATAGGTCGCTATCTGCGGCTCGATGGTGCCGAGATAAGGTGAACTGTCCCAGGGGTCGTTTTCGACGAACAACAGCACGACGCGGTCGGGCGCGTAGTCCATCACGTAATGACGGATGACTTCGAGCTGTTGCGTCGTACCCCAGCCCGAGATCGCGAAGGCGTACCACTCTACCGGTTGATCCGCCGTCGACATGGTCCGCTCGGCGACTGAGAACAACGCCTGTTCGGGCGAAACCTGGAGCGCTTCGACAAACGAGTCGCCGACGACGCAGACGCGCCGTGTTCCAGCGGGCTTGAGGATTTCGTAATCGCGCGGGTGATTCCAGCCTTGCGCATTGAAGCTGTAAGAGCCGCGCACGTCCGGTTCGCTCACGTAGTTGCCGGAGGTGCCAGGTTGACGGCGCGGGCCCACGACAGGGTCGAAGAAGTAATACGGCACATCGGTGACCGGCACCAAGAGCCGTAGCATCCCTTCCGCAAGAACAAAGGCAAACGCCACGGACCCGGCCAGCAGAAGGAGTTTGCCGACGATACTGGAGCGTTGATTGCGACGTGACGAGACTTGGCTCGGAGTAACTGGCGCTGAAGTCTCTGGGGGTTCAAGTAACGCGACCACCGGGAGGCTCCACGTGGCGGACTCGGATTCCGAAGCCGCCTGGGTGAAACTGCGGCTCGCAGGGCACGCCCGCGAGAGCGTGTATCTGGCACGCTCAGGGCACGTGCAACCGTAGCTTTCCGCAGACGAAAAGCCGGTAAGAAGTGGAGGACGTCGTCCGGGGTCGAGCGTGCTGCCTTTCGCCCCACCGACCGCACCGAGATAGCCCCCATTTCAGTGCTATACTTGGCCGTTCGACGAACTGAGGCGTGTAGCGCGCGCCACCCGCTTAAACAGCAAGGTGACCCATGTCAGCCATCTTGGGGATTTCGGCTTTTTATCATGATTCGGCGG
>CALKYM010000229.1 GCA_938003525.1 uncultured Planctomycetales bacterium
ACGTCGCCGGCTGAACGCGGCCAGAGAGCAATCATCGCCTGCCCGCGTCGAGAGCAACGTGCTGGGCTTCGCCGGCGTAAAATGTGCGCGGGCCGGCGGCCGTTTCGATCACCAGTCCGCCATCATCGGCGATTCCGAGACACCGACCCACGACTGGCCCTTCGAGCGTCTCCACTTTCAGCGTTGCACCACGCTGCAGGCAGTGGTCGTTGCATTGCCGCGCGATGGCGACCGGATCGTCGCCGAGCTGCCGGAGTGTCTGGTGCAGGTTGTCGAGAAGTCCCAGCAGCAGCCAAGATCGATCGATTTCTCTGCCCGCCAGATCGCGCAGCGAGGTGGCGACGCTTTGAAGTTCCGGGGGAGCTGTAGCCAACGTGTTGTTCACGTTGATTCCCACGCCGACGACCTGCCGTCCATCGGGGAGACTCTCGATCAGCACACCACTGAGCTTTCGCCCGCTGCAGATCACATCGTTGGGCCAATGCAGGCCGATGTTTTGATCGCCGGCATGATGCGAGAAAACACGGACCAGCGTCACCGCTACCGCCAGCGGAGTCCGGCTGGCGGCTGGCGGCTCGATGCCGTGCGCGCGCGGATCGATGAGCAGGCTGAACGCCAACGCACCGTGACCCGTCCACCAGGCCCGACCTTGTCTCCCTCGACCCGCTGTCTGACGCTCGGCAATCACCAACAGCGGCAAATCGGCTTCTACACAATTCCCGGCCCGTTCCCGGGCCACATCGTTCGTCGACGTGACTTCGAGATGGTGTTCCACCCGGGCGATGAAGCTCTCACAGGCAATGCGCTCGACGTCGATGTCGTTGGAAGTCATAGAAGTCACAGCGGCGCGGAGTGACCCGAATGGCGGCCGCTGCTGCGCCACATCGCGCTACGCCCCGGCCGGCTGCTTGTCGGGGTGCAAATAGATGAAGCTCTTGCCCAATCGCCCGCCGTAGTTTCCGGCCGAAATCCGCAGCAAACCCGGCGTCTCGACCGAGGCTTCGATAGCCGCCTGCGAAGCAGCGACAATCGATGGCAGGTCGCGGCCGTTGATGATGATCTCCATGATCGACTTCACGCCCTCGGGCACGCCAGATTCGTCGCCGAGCTTGTCGCGCAAGGTGGGGCAAAACTTCTCGTAGGTGCTGGCGATGGAGAACGAATAGCGGCTGCCGGCTTTCGAGCCGCTGGCCGCCACGCCACCGGGAAAGGGGGCGATGACGCCGGGCGACTTCCGCACCGCTTCGTGTCCCCGCACGGCGGCTTCCAGCGCGGAGTCGACGTCGCGGCCCATGTACCACAGGTTGCCACCCATCAGTCCATCGCGATAGCCAAAGCGGCGATCGAGCAGGAACTCTCCGCCGAGAATCGGAATCACCCACACGGGCCGGCCATGTCGCGTGTCGCGAAACTGATGGCCATCGCCGAAGTAGGCGATCTTTCGCCCCAACTGAAAGTGCTCTTCGGTTTCCAGGAGATTGAAGCAACTGGCGGTGGGGCAGGTGAGCACGTTCTGACTGATCCGCTCCAAGAGCGACCGTTCCAGAGCCGGCACGCGATCTTTGCGAAATCGTGGGACGTGAAACTGCACGATCGCGCCGGGGCGCCTGTCGGGTGTCTCGAACGAGGGATCGCCGCCCGGACCGACGTAGCGGTCCAAGCCGGCTTCGCAATCGCAGAGAATCGTGCTCGACGCGTTCCCGGTCGCCGCCTGCACGGCGTGATCGAGCCAGGAGCGGTCCCGCGCCGTGATCAACACTTCGCCGTAGATGCTGCGAAATGCCTCGGCATACGTGTCGTCGACAGTGGCCCGGCCGGTAGTGGACACCTCGGCTAGCGTCCTTTCCCCTGGTACGCATCGTGCTCGGTGATCACCAGGTCCATATAGACGTCATGCGGCGCCATGGGGATCTCGGGAAAGAGCTGACATTCGAAGGCCGGAGCGACCAGCGGCGCATCGGCCCGCGCGTGTTCGAGCAACTTGTCGTAGTACCCTTTGCCGTGGCCCATGCGTCCGCCCTGGCGGTCGAAGGCCACGCCGGGCACCATGATCAGATCGAGCGCTTGGGCCTGAACCTGTTTCTCCGGCAGCCCGCGCAGTTCGGCTTTGGGTTCGAGAATCTTGTACATCCCGACCTCGAGCTCATCCATGCTCTCCAACAGAAAGAGCTCCAGCTCGCCCGCGTCGTTGCACCAGGGCACGACGATGCGCTTATCGCGATCGAGCACTTTGGGCAGATGGTGCCGTGTGCGGACTTCGCTGCGCACGTCGACGTAGAACATCACGGTTTGGGCCGACGCGTACGCGGGCAGAGCGATGAAGCGCTCGCAAATCTCCCGGCTGAGCTCGTCCTTGTTCTCTTGAGCTTTGCGGCGGGCGTGCGCTTCCTTGCGCAGGCTTTGCTTCAATTCTTGCAGTTGGGCTTCGTCCGTATGCGTCATGCTATCGATCGTGTGAAGGTGTCTTGAGCCGAAGAGGGCCCGTCTGCGAGCGCCGCGGCCACATGATGAGCGCCGTCGCGCAGCGCTCATGGCGATGCTGTCAGTCGAGGTGCTATCGTAACGCATGGACCCGAATTGACAATGCGTCGCGCCCGCGCAGCGTTGCCAGCGGGCAAGCGGTCTTGACCGCGCGCCGCCGGCAGCGGTAAGAACACCCGCCGCACTGACCGGCGCCGCTCGAGCAGCACGCACTTATGTCGGGTTTATCTGCGAACAAAGTTTCGGCTCTTCGCCGCCGCGCGCTGCGCGCCGCGCTCATTCTCTGCGCCGCCGCGCTGCTCGCCGCCATGACTCAATCGGCGACTGCCCAGCGCGTGCAGTTTCCGACTTCGGTCGTCGGCCAAAATACGGTCGTCGGCCAAAACAGTGTCTACGGCCCGCCGCCGCAGACCTTTACCACGCCACCACAGACGTTCACGACGCCGCCGGCATTCACGACACCGCCACAGGCGACCCTGCAGGGCACGATCCAGCCGATCAATCCGACGTGGGATCCATACGCCGATCCATCGCTCGGTACGCCGCAACTACTGCCGCAGCAGGACTACCTCAATCCCGTGCCCGGAGGCTTCGCCGGACCGCCGCAGCGGGCCCTGCAGCAAATCTTCTTTCAGTACACGTTCATCAACCGCGATACCGCTTCGGACGTCGGCTTCGATGAGCTGGAGGCCAGCGTCACGGGGGCCTTTCCGGTGGGCATCAGTCAGGCGCCGATTCTGATTACGCCAGGCTTCGCGGTGCGTTTCATCAACGGACCCAGCACGGGCGCCTTGCCGGGGATGCCCGACCTGCCGTCAGAAGTGTTCGACGCGTTTCTCGATGCGGCCTGGTATCCGCAGTTCACCCCTCGGCTGGGCGCTGACGTGGCCGCGCGGATCGGGGTCTACAGCGACTTTGAGTTCTTCAATTCCGACAGCCTGCGGATTCGTGGGCGCGGGCTGGGCGTGTTCACGCTCTCTCCGCAATGGCAATTGAAGGGCGGCGTCGTCTACATCGATCGCGTCTCGCTCAAACTGCTGCCCGCCGGCGGCGTCGTCTGGACCCCAACTCCGGACACTCGCTACGAGATTCTGTTCCCCAATCCGAAGCTGGCGCAGCGGGCGACGACGATTGGCAATACCGACTTGTGGGTCTACGTGGCGGGCGAGTATGGCGGCGGCGCGTGGACGATCGAGCGCGTGGGAGGTCTGCAGGACGAGTTCGAGTACAACGACATTCGCGTGATGGTCGGAGCCGAGCTGATTACGCTCGGTGGCAGTCGCGCGTACGCCGAAGTTGGGTACCTGTTCAATCGCGAGGTCGACTTCCGCAACGGCTTCGGCGACTTCAAGCCGGACGACACGATCATGGTTCGAGGCGGAATCGTCTATTGAGCCGCCCCCGCCGCCAACTTTGCCGCATCTGCGGCGATTCCCCAGGTCGCGTTGCACGCCGCATGTGGTGTACGTTGACGCGAGTATCCCGTTGGGCCGCGCTCGGGTGGGCGTTCGTCTGTGCGGTATCGTCTTCAGCGCTGGCGCACGAACCGCAGGCCTATCAACCGCCGCACGTCGATGGGCAATTGCCGGGCGACTACTCCATCGAGCAAATCCAGCCGGAGAGCGGCGCGTATTCCCTCGCACCTGGCGCCATCGCCGACGAGCAGTCGGTCACGGAGTTCGAACCCGAACCCGATCAAACGTTTCGACCGCCCGGTCCGCCGGCGCGGGCCGGTTTTTGGCAGCGGGCGACGCTCCGTGGAACGTGGGTCGCTCCCGGCGGCGCGAACGGGCTGGGCATCACGGATGTAGATCTGAGCGGCGTGTTTGCAGCGCCGCTGATTCCCGGCAACCCGCCGCTGCTGATCACGCCGCGTTTCAGCGCGCACCTGTTCGAGGGTCCCGCGATGCCGGACGTTCCCTCGCGCGTGTACGACGCGGCGATCGAGTTTCGCTGGCTGCGTCCGCTTTC
>CALKYM010000230.1 GCA_938003525.1 uncultured Planctomycetales bacterium
ATTTCCACAAAGTCCTAAGGGCAGGAGGGTTCTGGACATGGTATCGGGTGGTAACGCGTGATGTTTCGTGCCCGCGACTGCCGAATTCGGTATGATAGAACCTACTGCAGCTTGGTTTCGTATCTCGTGGTAGCTCGCTGTTGGATGCCGAAAGACAAGCGTGCCGTCGCCTGAGCTGCCTTTAAGGAGAAGCGGGAACATGAGCGTCCGATACTTGGCGATTCCAGCAACGCTGGTTGGCATTTGGTTAGCGAGTGCCAGCGAGTGCAACGCCCAGGCCGTGCAGCGACGTTACCAGCGACCGTCGTTGAACATCTCTGCCAACGTGCAGAACACTCGACCGACGGTCAGTCCCTACACCAACCTGGTGCGCGGCATCGCAGGTCAACCAGCCGCCGGTAGTTACCAATCGGTTGTGCGACCGCTGGTCAACCAGCAGCGCGCCATTCGACAGAATCAACAGGCGATCAATCAATTGCAACGAGCACCGCGATCGACTGGTGCTGGAGGCGCGGGCTCAGGGGCGGTGCCGCCCACGGGGCACCCGACCTTCTTCCAGAACTATTCGCACGCGGGGAATCCATCAAAGTTCCACTTTCAGTCACGCTCGCAGTTCTACACAGGACGACCTTAGCGCACGCATTCAACGCGACGAACTGCTGGGGCGTGGGCGTTCTCAGGGGGGAATGCCCACGCCCTTTTGCATTGCGCTGCAAGCCGAAGTCCCGTCGGGCGGCTGCTTCTCTTGACCCCCCACGCTGTAGCTCATGCGACGGCTCTTTACGCGCTTAGCGGCTAGCGAGTCTAATGCCCCAGAGGCACGCCGCTGCCGTCGGTTGCTCAAGTGCGCATGCACGGGCGCGGGCAGTCGTTCGCGATCCACCCGAGCCTATGAACCGCGACGAAACCGTAGCGGCCTTTCCTGATTTTCCTTGGCTGGCTGTCGACGACCGGACATCCGTCGAGCGGCTCTTCGAGTCACGCGGCTGGCTCGTCCCCGGCGAGCGCGTGTTGAACTGTTGCTCAGCCGGCCAGGGCAACATGAATCTCACACTGCTCGTCAAGACAACCGATCGCACGCTCGTCGTCAAGCAAGCCCGTCCCTGGGTCGAGAAGTACGACCACATCGCGGCGCCCTGGGATCGCAGCATCTATGAGCAGCGATTCTACGCGCGCGTCGCCCAAATCCCGGAGTTGGCAATCTGTTCGCCAAGCCTGGTCGCGAGCGACGAGCGCGCTCGCGTGCTGGTGCTGGAACACATCCCGGAGTCGAACGATCTGACCTCACTCTATGCCGGGCACCAACTATCAAAGGACGAAGTGCAGGCGTTGGCCAACTACCTGGTCGCACTGCATGCTGCGACGTACTCTGAGGATTTGGCGGACTTCCCCAATCGCGAGATGCGCGCGTTGAACCACGAGCACATCTTTCGCGTGCCACTGGCAGACAACGGCATCGACCTGGATTCGTACGAAGCCGGTCTGAGACGCGCGGCCGATGAACTCCGCGCCGACTCCCAGTACATGACGCAAGTCGCTCAATTGGGCGAGAGGTATCTCGACGACGGACCCTGCCTGGTACACGGCGATTTCTTTCCCGGTAGCTGGTTGCGAAACGCTGAAAGAATCTGGGTCATCGATCCGGAGTTCTGCTTTGCCGGCGACCCAGAAGTGGATCTGGGTTGTGCGATCGCGCACCTATCTCTGTCTGACCAGCAGGGCAAGATCGCCGAGGCGTTTTTAGATACCTATCGAGACCACGGCTCTGCTCCGCACGTCGACGTGAGTCTGTTGGCTCGCTACGCTGCAGTCGAAGTCATGCGTCGACTGATCGGAGTCGCACAGTTGCCCATCGCACCTACGGATGGCTGGCGAGGCTCGCTCCTGCAGTGTGCCCGCGACGCGATGCTGGAGGGATCATGGGAAGCCTTATGGTCGAGAAAACAAGCCTGATGCGTACCGCTGTCTTCGGCCTGTGTTTCACGATCTGGATCGTGCCGTCGGTCCAGTTGGGAGCCGACGAGCCAAAGGTGATTGATGTCTGGCTGGACGTCGACACGGCGACAGGCTTTGGCGACGTCGACGACGGCCTGATGCTGATCCAGGCGTTTCATTCTCCGGAACTCAAGATTCATGGCGTCACTGTCGTGTTCGGCAACACGACACTCGAGAGGGCTGTGCCGATCGCCAAGACGATCGTCGAACGGTTCGGGCCGGAGGGGCTCGCCGTGCATACCGGCGCGGCATCTGCAAAAGAACTAGGTGCGGAAACGGACGCTGTGCGCGCTCTGAAGGAGGCGCTGGACAGCCGGCGTCTGACGATCTTGGCCGTAGGGCCGGTCACGAATGTCGCGTCTCTGCTGCAACTCCATCCGGAAACGGCCGATCGCATCGATCGCATCGTGATGGTGGCGGCGCGGCGACCGGGTCAGCCGTTCATCAGCGATCCGGATCAAGGACTACCGTTTCGCGACTTTAACTTCGAGCTCGATCCCGAAGCGATGCAGGTCATCCTGGACAGTGACATTCCGTTGGTGTTCGCGCCGTGGGAGGTCTCGTCTCACGTCTGGATTAGCCGCGCCGACTTGGAAACCCTCAGGAATTCGGGCGACTCTGGAGCGTGGATTGCCGAGAGTTCCGAATACTGGATTTCGATGTGGGAGAAGCGGATCAGCGATCGAGGCTTCAATCCCTTTGACACGCTGGCGGCAGGGTGGCTGACGCACCCGGAACTGATCGAGTCGATGGCGGTCCGCGTCCGCATCGAAGAAGGGCCAGACGACAGGGCCGCTGGAGACAGCGAACGTACGAAGCCCTACCTCGTCGTCGAGCCCGCAACGAACGCCGACAGGGAAGTGATCTATTGCCACACGCCCACTGACGCGTTTCACGCGCTGCTACTGCAGCGTCTGGCGGGGCCCCAATAGCCGTGCGACTCCCACTTGTGTCCGCTCCAGCACTGCACTGACGGCGCGAAGTGAACAGGAGCCGCCGCAATAGGCATCGTCGGCCTCGAGGATCTTTGCAATCGATCCCGAAACGCGCCCGCCGTATCGAAATGCCGGCTGCGCCGTCAGGAGGATCGCTGCGGCTCGAGCGCCCCGGCGGCCTCTCGATCATCGCAACGGGTTGTAGTAGCCCCGCCCGCTTTCGCGCGAATGGGTACTGCTGCGTCGCAATGGATTGCGCCGTGACGTAGCCGGTGTCTCGGCAACGGCAGGCGCGGTCCACGTTGCGCTCGTGCGCGCGACCTGCGCTCCCTCGGTGGCCGAACTGTTCTCGTGAAGAGCGACCGCTACTTGCGCGTCGCGATGCGTCGGATCGACCACACCGTAGCGCAACGGGTTCCCTCCACCCTGCGAGCTCTGTGGAGGCAGTTGTTGCTGTCGCGGGGCGGCCGGCCGGCCGGCGGCGCCGCTCGGGCCGATCAACAAGGGTTCCGGACCTGGAGTGAAACGTCCCGGCGTGAGTGGCTGCGAACCAGAGTTCGGAACCGTGCCGCGGCCAACAGGGATTCGCTCGGAACCGGAATTCACGCCGCCCGTCGAGGATTCCCAGCCTTGAGCGACCCGGCGAGCCGGGTACTGGCGCATAGTGCCGTCGGGCACCGCTTCGTCGGTATTCGGGGTTTCCGCTGGTGCCCCGTCATCCGGTTCATCGAAACTCGGCGGTTCGAACCCCGGCGGCAAATCGTCGGACGGCGCTTCAGGCAGCGTTTCCATCTCTGCTTCGTCGAGCGACGGCGGCTCGAAGCCGGGTGGCAGGTCTTCGGCAGGAGCTTCCGGCGTCGGCTCCATCTCGGGATCGGTTTCTTCCAGCGTGGGCGGATCGAAGCCGGGCGGCAGCTCCGGTACCGTCCCGTCGTCGTCGGGCATGTCGGGGGTCGGAATGCGCGGTTCAGGTAGTGGATCAAACGGTGGCGTCTCCGCGGGCTCAGTTGGCTCCGGCTCCGTCAGCGGAGATTCTGGATCGGTGGGTTCAGGTACGGTCTCCTCAAGGCCCGGGGGCATTGGCAACTGCGGCGGCAAATCCGGAGGCAGTTCGTCGCCGGGCTCGGTGCCCGGCGGCAATCCCGGCGTCTGGTCGTCAGGTGGCAACGGTGCCAGATCATCCGTGGGCGGCATCGGAGCCGGTGTTGGCAGACGCTCGATGGCGGTTGCCGCCGGACGGTGCGGACGCGCGACCGGTGCTTGCCACCCTTGCGGCCACGTTCGCCAAATCGTGGGATAGTACCCGTGAAATGTCTTCTGGGGCATGTAGGGCCCATTCAGGTAAGGCCCATCGGCGCTGGCCGCAAATGCCATCACGGCCACTACGCAGAATGCGAGTCCTGTCGGAACAACAAATGGGTGCAGTCGGCTGTTCATGTCGTTGTTTCCTTAGGCGTGCGAGATGCTCATCCCACACGGCGATCGCGGTAACTACCCTCAAGACACATTGCCGATTCGGATG
>CALKYM010000231.1 GCA_938003525.1 uncultured Planctomycetales bacterium
TCAAGACCTGCACGTACAAGGTCTGCAAGATGGTGCCGGAACAGCGGGTGAAGACGTGCACCTACCGGGTGTGCAAGATGGTTCCCGAGCAACACGTGAAGACCTGCACCTACCGGGTCTGCCACATGGTTGCCGAGAAGCGGGTCAAGCAGGTGCCTTACTGCGTCTGCAAGCCCGTGCACTACACGAAGACCGTCACGTGCAAGCGCTGTGTGCCCAAGAAGGTGGCCTACACAGTGACGCGGTGCGTGCCGAAAGTGGTTTGCTGCGAGGTGCCGGTGCAGGTTTGCTGCCCCGCGCCCTGCTGCTGTGAGCCCTCGTGCTGCGGAACCTAACTCCGCAGAACGAAGACGTTACGCCTTCTCTTGGCTAGCCCGAGAGAACCTGGTCTCGCGAAAAGCGGCGGTCCGACTCCCAGTGGGTCGGGCCGCCGTTTCGCGTTGGTCGACACCCAGACGTCTGCCGCAGTGTGCAGTCGGTCTGCTATTGCGGCGCCGATTGCGTCCGCGCCTGCCGCCGTGCATCGAGACGGGCCAGGTACAACAGGGCCAAGAAGTCGTACAGGCCGTGCGCGATGATCGGCACCAGCAGATTTCCGCAGGCCACGTAGATCGCGCCCAGATAGACGCCGATCAGAGTCACCAGGACTGCATAGGTTCGCGTGACGGCGTGCAACATGCCAAACACCAGACTGCCAATCATCAGGCCCATCGGCAGTCCATAGCGCGAGGTGGCCGCGTCCTGCACCACGCCGCGAAACAGCATCTCTTCGCTGACTCCGGCCACTAACGAGAGGCTTGCCAGGTCCCACGGACTCCAGCCGCGAAACATCGGCATCAGCCGGCGATCGAGCACGATTCGCAACCGTCGGAACGGCCGCCAGGAGATCTGCCGCGAGAACCACAGCAGGCCGAGCATGGGCACAACGGCCGCCACGCCCCACGCCAACCCGCCGAGCGTGAAGCCGAAGTCTGAGACCGGAGGCTCGTCGAGCAGCCAACCGAGTACCAATGCCGCGACGATCAGCGCGGCTTCGAACGCCACGGCCGTCGTGACCATGATCCGCGTGGGCGCCCTCAGCGATCGCTCATTGTGGAGATCGCCCTGTTCAGTCACGACTGCTCCGTCTTCTTACACCGGCCAGACTGTCGTCAGCATCGCACAGACTTGCCGCCGGGCAGCCCATCAACCGCGCGGCTTGGGGCGGCCATCGAGACTGAAACGCCCCGAACCATGAGCCACCACCATCAGCAGCCCACCCATGATCGAGAGGTTCTTCATGAACATGATCATCTGGGTCTTTTGGGCCTCGGCGTCTTCGATCGTCCAGAAGTCGTGAAAGATGAGCGTGGCGGGCACCAAGAAGATAATCAGCAGAATTGCACCCAGACGCGCCTTGTAGCCGAGCACGATGCTCGCGCCGCCGACGATCTCGAAGACGATCGCGCCGATCAAGAATAGCGCCGGCATCTGCATGCCTTCCTGCGCCATGAAGTCTCGGGTCGAGCCGAACTCGAAGATCTTGCCGACTCCACTGGAAACGAAGATGGCCGCCAACAGCAGGCGAGCTGGCAGTGCAACAAGGTCAGCGAGTCCCATCGAGCTGTCCCTTTCGTGTGGGGTGAACTTGCCTAGCGCGTCCGAGTCGCGACGAAGCACCAGGTTGTTGTTTGCGCCAAAGCACTTGCGTCCTTGGCGATCGTTGCGCGTCGCCCGAACGAATCGGGCTGACGCTCCACTAGTCGATACGGTGGAAGTGTGCGATATCCTCGGGCGTCAGCCGCGAGCGTACCACCAGCAGAAAGTACGCCACGCCGAGCAGCAAGTAAACGACGAACCAGACCGTCGGAGGTTGTTCGGCGAGCCACGACCACACGTGGCCAGCCGGCAGCCAACGCGCTCCTTCGAGATTCAGGTACAGCATCGCAGCTAGGCACACGACGGCCAGAACGAACGCCACGCCCGGAAACACCGGATACCAGGGGGCACGATACGGCCGCGGCAGGTTCGGTTCTTTGCGGCGAAGCTGAAACAGCGCCAACATCGAAATCACATACAGCATCACGGCCCCCAGCGCGGACATCGTGATCAACTTCGCAGTATCGAAGAGCAGAATCACCGCCACACCGACGAACATGTTCAACACCAGCGCATTGGCCGGCGTGTGGGTCTTGGGGTTGGCCCGCCCGATGAAGTGCGGCAGGAATCCCACCCGGCCCATTTCGAACAACGCCCGCCCGGCGATCAGGATGATGCCGTTGAACGACGCGATCAGCCCCAGCAGCCCGATGCCCACCAGCAGCCCGTAGAGCGGATTGTCTTTGGCAACGATTTGCCCGAGCGCCAGCGGCAGCGGACCGTCGGAAGTTTCTGCCTCTTTCGCGACGACGATTTCGCCCTCGGCCGTCGTCGTCAGATCATCTGGCACGTAGACCACCCGCTCCCAGCCACCCACGCCTACGCTGAGAAAGAAGGCCAGAATCGCCAGTACCACCAGCGTGCCGATCGCGGAGCCGAAGCCGATGGCCACGTCGCGCTGGGGATTTTTGGCCTCTTCGGCGGCGTTCGCCACGCCTTCGATTGCCAAATAGAACCAGATCGCAAACGGCAGCGCGGCCAGGGCACCGTACCAGCCGTGCGGCCACCCATTGGCCACGAAGTTTTCCACGCGAAAGTGCGGCGCCGTCACGCCGGCAAACAGCAGCAACTCGCCGACCGCGAGAATCGTGACGCCAAGCTCGAACAGCGCCGCCTGGCGAATCCCCCAGATGTTGAGCGCGGTGAAGGCGAAGTAGGCGGCCAGCGCGACCAGCTTGCGGACGTTCTCGACATTGTCGGGATCGACCGTATCGAACCATGTCAGGATGTACGCCGCGATGGCCATGGCAATCGCCGGCGGCGCGAACACGAACTCGAGCACCTGCGCCAATCCGCCCAGGTAGCCACCCAACAGGCCGAGCCCCCGCACGCCGTAAACGAAGACGCCTCCCGCTCGCGGAATGGCGCAAGCCATCTCCGTGTAACTGAACACAAACGTGACGTACATCAGCGTCACGACGATGAACGCCGCCAGCAGGCCAAACGTCCCGCCGACGGGCAGTCCCAGATTCCACCCGAAGTACTCGCCCGAGATGACGTAGCCCACGCCCAGCCCCCAGAGCATCAGCGGGCCGAGCGCTTTCTGCAGGTGGCTGGAGTCATCGCCGGCATCGTTGTGTCCGGCATCGTCGTGCGGTGCCGGCGGTGTCGCATCTTGCGGCATCGAGCTGTCCATCGAGGAATGTCGCGCTGGCAGGTGGAGGAAGCGGGAGCGTCTGTTATCCGGCGAGCCGCGCCGACCGCTAGCGTGGCCGATTGTAGAGGCCCCCCGAGTGTCGCCCAAGCGAGCATCTTGACGGCAGCGGCGACTCAGCGCGCGGTGCACCGTCGGGTCTCAGGCGAGCGGTTCCTTGACGCTCTTCGACGGAGACTGATAGACTCGCCCGCTGCAACGCACAGCCGGCGAGGTTGCGCAACCCAGTCAGGCGGATCGTCGATCGCGATGCGCGCAGGCGTTGCGTTTCTCAGGAGAACAGCCGCCCGCGGCGGTTGTCCATCAGCGATTTCAACTTTGAAGAGGAAACGCCGAAATGGCCGTGGCCCAACAAACGGATAAGTACGTCTACTCGTTCGGCCCCGAGGGTGCCGACGGCGACGCGACGATGCGCGAGTTGCTCGGCGGCAAAGGCGCCAACCTGGCCGAAATGACGCGCATCGGCCTGCCCGTGCCCGCCGGCTTCACGATTCCGACCAGCGTCTGTACCTATTTCTACGATCACGACCGCCAGTATCCATCGAATCTGCGGCAACTGGTCGACGACGCGCTGGCGACCATGGAAAAAGCCATGGGCGGCCAATTTGGCGACGCGAGTAATCCGCTGTTGGTCTCCTGCCGCTCGGGCGCGCGCGACTCGATGCCCGGCATGATGGACACGGTGCTCAACATCGGTCTCAACGACGAGACAGTCGCCGGGCTGGCCAAGCAGTCGGGCAGCGAGCGCTTCGCTCTGGATAGCTACCGCCGCTTCGTGCAGATGTACGGCGATGTCGTGCTGGATATGAAGCCCAAAAGCAAAGAGGACGAAGACCCCTTCGAGCACCTCCTGGAACAAAAGCGCAAAGCGGCCGGCGTCCAATTCGACAACGAACTGTCGGCCGAGCAACTTCGCGACTTGGTCGCCGAGTTCAAACAGGCCATCAAGGACGGCACCGGTAAGGACTTTCCGAACGATCCGATGGATCAACTGTGGGGTGCCATCGGTGCGGTCTTCCAGAGCTGGATGAACGACCGCGCCATCGTCTATCGCCGCACCTACGGCATTCCGCACGAATGGGGCACAGCGGTCAACGTGCAATCGATGGTGTTTGGCAATCTCGGCGATGATTGCGCAACGGGCGTGGCGATGACCCGCGACGTCGCGTTGGGCACGCCGGGACTCAACGGCGACTACCTCATCAATGCCCAGGGCGAAGACGTCGTGGCCGGCATTCGGACGCCCAAAAAGATCGAAGAGACGCTCGGCACCGACATGCCCGAGGCGCACCGGCAGCTCGAAGAAATCGCCGAGCTGCTGGAGTGCCACTACAAGGAAGTACAGGACGTCGAGTTCACCGTGCAGCGCGGCAAGGTCTGGATGCTGCAAACCCGCAACGCCAAGCGGACCGGCTTCGCCGCCGTGCGGATCGCCGTCGACTTGGTGAACGAGGGACTGATCGAACCGACCGAGGCACTCAACCCGAAGCGCATTCCGGCCGACGACCTCAATCAACTCTTGCAGCCGCTATTCGACCCGGCGCTCAAGCAGAAAGCGGCCAGCGCCGGGCGACTGCTGGCCAAGGGCGTCAATGCCGGGCCGGGTGCGGCAACCGGGCGCATTTGTCTCCACGCCTCCGATGCCGAAGAAGCATTCAACAAGGATCCGAACGTTCAGTTGATGCTCGTGCGGCGCGAGACGAGCCCCGAAGACCTGCGCGGCATGAAGGTCGCCAAAGGGATTCTCACCGCGTTCGGCGGTGCGAGTTCCCACGCCGCGCTCGTCAGCCGGCAGATGGGCAAGGCCTGCGTTGTCGGATGCGGCGATCTCGATATCGACTACCGCGCAGGCACGGTCACCGTCGGCGATCGCGTGCTCAAAGTAGGCGATCCTATTTCGATCGACGGCTTCACCGGCGAGGTGTTCGACGGGGAACTCGAGACACACCCCAGCGAAATCGTCCAGGTGCTGCTCACCAAGAAGATGAAGCCCGAGGAATCCGAAACCTACGGGCGCTACGCCCAGTTGATGGGCTGGGTCGACGAACATCGCCGACTGCGCGTGCGAACCAACGCCGATACGCCCGAACAATCGGCCGAGGCGATTGCCTTCGGCGCCGAGGGCATCGGGCTGTGTCGCACCGAGCACATGTTCTTCAATCACATCGACGAATTCCGCGAAATGATCCTGGCGACCGATCGCGAGGGCCGCGAACGCGCACTCGAAAAACTATTGCCATTCCAGCGCGAGGATTTCGAGGGCATCTTCCGCGCCATGGCCGGCCGCCCCGTGACGATTCGGCTTCTCGATCCCCCGCTGCACGAATTCGTTCCTCACGATGCTGAGGAACAGGCCGCACTGGCCAAGAAGCTTGGCACAACGGCCGACGCCGTCGCACGACGCGTGGAAGAGCTGAAGGAATTCAACCCTATGCTCGGCCATCGCGGCTGCCGATTGGGAATCACGTATCCCGAAATCACACGGATGCAGGCCCGCGCGATTCTGGAAGCGGCCGTCACGGTGAAAGCCGAAGGCGTCGACGTCGCGCCTGAAATCATGGTCCCGCTGGCGGGCTTCGCCACAGAACTCCGCGATCAGGAGCGCATCGTTCGCGAGGTCGCCGAGCAGGTGCTCTCCGAACGAAAGGTGAAGCTCGCCTATCAGGTCGGCACGATGATCGAGATCCCGCGGGCAGCGGTCTGCGCCGGTCAGATCGCGCAGTCGGCAGAGTTCTTCAGTTTCGGCACCAACGATCTGACCCAGACGACGCTCGGCATCAGCCGCGATGACTACGCTGGGTTCATCACGCACTATCGCGAGCACGACATTCTTCCCAACGATCCGTTCCAGACGATCGACGTCGACGGCGTGGGTAGTTTGATGCAGATGGCGTGCAAGAGCGGTCGCGCGACGCGGAGCGATCTCAAGCTCGGCATCTGCGGCGAGCACGGTGGCGACCCCGCGAGCGTCATCTTCTGCAACTCGCTGGGGCTCGACTACGTGAGCTGCTCGCCGTTCCGTGTCCCTATCGCCCGGCTGGCCGCCGCTCAAGCCGTGCTGGCCAAGAAGTAGCAGTCGCTCGGCCGCGAAGTCGGGTACCACCAACAGTTCGCCAATCGGTGTTGCTCAGCAACCCGAGGCAGTTCGACACGCGCCGGCTGGCACCCTGCCCATCCGGTTCCATGCGTGCCAGCGCGGTATCGCCCGGCGCTGAAATCCCGGGTTGTCTCTCGTGCCTGCGGCACCCCGAGACAACACCTGAGCCGGGGGCGTCAGCCCCCG
>CALKYM010000232.1 GCA_938003525.1 uncultured Planctomycetales bacterium
CAGCCACTTGGGCAGCATGTCGGAGTCGAGTTTTTCGGCGGCGCGATCGAAACGTCGTTGGGCGTACGCCTCAAAATCGAATTCTCGGGAAGAAATCGCCATTTGGATGGCGCCCCATAACGCCCAGCACACGTCCGAGAGAATCATATAAAGTCCCACGCGAGCCAGCAGGCGCTCGTCTGCCGCACCGAAGTAGGCCTGGCACAATGCCGCGGCGCCGGCGGCGTCATACTCCAGCTCTTGGCAAACGTTTCCCAATTCGGAGTAGGGATCGCTGTTGCCGCTCAGTTCGAAATCGACCATCCACAGCCTGGCGCCGTCGTCGATCACGTTCTCCGGCAGCAAGTCGTTGTGACACGCAACGGTGGCCTGACCATTTCGCCCCACAGCCGCGATGACGGCTTCGACAGTTTTCATGCGCTCACGCGCACCGGTCGGGAGAGCCCAACCGCGACCTGCGAGGACTTGCCGATACTGTTGCAAGACGCGGCCAGTGTCGAAATCCCGCAGGAAACGCGGCGCACGGTGCAGCTTCTGGAGCAATTGCGCGAGGCGGGGAGTCATCTCAGCGGTGGCCAGCGTCTCGGTGGACAGCGTCTGACCTTCGATGAACTCCAGCACCATCACGCCCCAATCGGCCAGGTGGTGCACGACGCCGGGACCGACGCCGGCTTGGGCGGCGATCTGCGTATTGTGGATCTCATTGTGCCGGTCGATCGCCAATAGCTCGGTCGACGGACCTGGAATCCGCAGCACGTAGGTCGCGTCGGCGACGTCGATGCGAAACGAACGGTTCGTCAGACCCCCGCCGAGTTCGGCGATGGATATCGTCGCGCACTGCCACGCCGGGATCTCGCTCTCCAGCCTGGCAAGGACTTCTCGTAAGGACGGCTCGACGTTCCCGCTCATCGGGCACCGCTTCCTAGTCGCCGATATGAGCCCGGGCGGCTACCGGCCATGTATCGTCGCCATTATTGATTCGCTCGATGACGGCGCGGCCCACCCTGACCAAAGAACCCTGAACAAAGAAAAGATACATCGCGATCGGGCGCTTCTGCGCACCTGCCGCGCGCCAGACCGCCGGTGATCGTGCGAGCCCTAAAGCAGAGACACCTCCCAATCAACATGGGCGTTCCGCTCGGACCACCCGCAACGTTACAGTTCCAGCGCATAGTACGTTTCATACACCTGTTGCGCCTGCTGCCTCGCCGAGGCCCAGTCCCAATCGGTTTCGGTGAAGCGATCAGGTGAGAGGCTGCGAACATACTCCGAGGGGTTCGGCTCCAGCATCGATTCGACGACGTGCCTGCCCATTCCCGCGGAGCCCGACACGCCATGCGCATTGCAGCCCCCCGCCATCACGAAACCTTCGACCTGCTTGCTCGGTCCGACGATGAAACGCCCGTCGGGCGTGAACGTGGGCCATCCCTTGAACACGCCGCGGATGCCCAACTCATTGACTTGTGGAAAATGCGGGGCCAATTGCTGGCCGAACCAAGCCAGTACTTCCCAGTCTTCTTTGATGCCAGGCGCTGGCTGGCGGCTGGCAAACGAGCGCGGATCGGCAGAGAGGGCCTGCGGTTCCCAGCCCCCGGCCAGCAAGCCGTTGATTTCGGCGCGCAGGTAAAGTGTTGCATCCGGAACGCGCACGCACGGGTAGTCCGGCTTGATGCCTTCGCCATGCACGGTCACGAAGTACTCATGGCGGACCGGTACGATGGGCAGTTCAATGCCCACCATTTGCGCAACGTGATAGGCGTGCGCGCCGGCCGCGTTGATCAGCGCGCGGCATTCGATCTTGCCGCGGTCCGTGACAACGGCGGCGACTTGTCCGTTGCGGACGACGACTTGCTCGACCTCCGTTCCCGTCAGGAAGCGCGCGCCGTGCTCGCGCGCGTGGCGGCTGTAGGCCATCGTCAGGTCCGACGGTTGCAGGTAGCCATCGGTCGGGCACCACAGGATGGCCTTGGCACGATCGAAGCGCATCGCGGGCCATTGTCGCTGGGCATGCGCAGGATCCACCCATTCAACTTCCAGGCCGGCTTCGCTGGCAACGGCCGTTAATCGTTGAAACTCCTCGACGCGTTGGTCGGTGAGTGCCACGCGCAGCGACCCAACCTGCCGCCAGCCGGGATTCACCTCCGTATCGCGCGCCAGCTCGCTAAACGTGGCCACCGACCACATCGCCAGCTTGACGCGCTCGACCGAGGAGCGGACCTGGCCGACCAAACCTGCCGCTTGGGCAGTCGTCACGGCCGCCAATGCCGGTTCGCGCTCGATGAGGACGACGTCGGTGATGCCGGCCTTGGCCAGACTATATGCCACGGCGCAGCCGACGGCGCCGCCTCCCACGATCACGACTTCGGCCGCCGCCGGCACCGTCATGCACGGCTCCCGCCAATCAGACAAGCGCCGCGATTGAATCGGCGCCGAGCACCTTCGATCAGCGCGGGCCGCAGTCCGCCCGCGACCCCTCCAGCCACGCTGAGAGCCGTTGCACGTACCAGTTCAAGAAACCTTCGACGTTGTACTCTTTGTACGTTGACAGCGGGCCGGGCTGATAGGCTCTCGAAGTCATGCCGCGCTGCGCCGCCCGGCACAATCGCCAGTCTTGCTCGGACGTGAGCCGCCAAAAGTCCGTCACGGCGTCGAGCTGATAGTCCTCGCCTGCCACGGCGCCCGGAGCTATTAACCACGTCACCTGCACGTGCGTGCGCTGGACATCCAGCGGGACGAGGCGTGTCGTCACTGCGTGGTCGCAACTCGAATGGTTCCACATGCTGGGCACAGCGCGGACGCGTAGCGTGCCGACGTCGGCTTCCACGTAGTCGCCCATCAGCGGCGCGACTTGTTTGCCATCCATCGTTTCGCTCACATAGCCTTCGGCCATCGGTGTCCGATTGACGGAGTACCAGACCCGTCCTGCGGGATCTGGAAAAACCGTCATCCCGCTCTTGCGATGGGTAACTGAATGGACGGACGCTCCCCACTTGGCCTCGCTTCGTTGAATGGCAGCGGTCATTGCCTGCCGCACGGCTTCCGAGGTGTCGTTGGCGTTGTAGTGATCGAAGTTCGCGCGAACGTACTGCGGATGATTGGCGTTGCAGTGGTAACACTCGCGATTGTTCTCCCAGACCACCTTCCAATTCGCTTCCACAACATAGTCGATGGTTTGAGCGATCTGCGCCTCGGCCAATCCCTGTGGTTGGATCATCGTTTCGAACTCAGCCCGGGCCAGTTCGAAGTCTGGAGGATCGTCGGCGAGGCAGACGAACAGTAGCCCCGCGACTTCGGCCGCCGCCGCCGGAACGAGGCCCAGCTTGTCCCGTTCGATCTCATCCTGCATACCGCGGCTGCTCATCAACCGCCCGTCTCGGGCGTAAGTCCACTGATGGTACGGGCACACGAGCCGCCCGGCGTGACCGGCGGCCTTCTCGCAAACCACCGTGCCACGATGCCGGCACGTGTTCGAAAGTGCACGCGCGACGCCATCGTCGCCGCGAATCACGATCAGGCTGTCGCGATCCATCTCGTAGACGAAGTAGTCGCCGGGCTCGGGAATTTGACAACTGTGGCCCGCAAACAACCAGCTACGCCGCCAGATGGCCTCGATCTCTGCCGCGTAGATCGACTCTTCGCGATAGAACGGCGTCGTCAAACCGTATCCTGGCCGACGTGCAGCAAGCCACTCGCCGATCTGCGCGTAGTCGCGATCGTCAAGTTTTGACATCCCTGCGCTCCACGCCCGTGTGCTTTGTGCAAGACCTCGCCGCGCCCGGTGGCATCAGAATAGCTCGGCGCCAGTCGGCGACCAAGGGTTGGATTGCAGGCGGCGGTCATTCCTCGGCCGCTGACCAACGAACCTGCTGAGTCGTATCGAATTGCACCCGCGTGTCGTTGGTCGCGCTGGCGAGCATGCGCGTTGCACCCTGCGCGATCACTGCTGTCAGTTTCCCAGTCAGCCGCTCGACCCTCTCAGGGTGTTGCCCGGCGAGATTGCGAGCTTCGGAAACGTCATCGGCGAGGTTGTAGAGTTCTGGAATCGTCGGCTGCCCGCGGGACTTTTCGAGGTTGCTGGTCTGGTTGCGAAACACGAGCTTCCAGGGGCCGTGGCGATAGGCGAACTCGCCGTGGTTGGAGTGGTTGACGATGGTCGTCCGCGCGCTGCTGCCTTCGCCGAGTAACGGTGCCAGAAAGCTGAGGCTGTCTTCGGCGCCGTCACTTGGCAGTGGGGACTTGAGCACCTCTGCGCAGGTGGCGAACAGGTCGGTGAGGCAAACCATCTGCTCGTCGCTGACGCCTGCGGCGACGTGTTGAGGCCAGCGGATGACCAGCGGAACGCGATGGCCGCCTTCCCAGATATCGCCTTTGTGTCCGCGATAAGGACCACTGGGCAGGTGTCCGGCGTCGATGAGTTTCTGCCAACCCGTGTAGTGAGAATGGCCGTTGTCAGCCGTAAAGATCACGATCGTCTCGTCGGCGATGCCCGCCTCGTCGATGGCCTGAATCACTTGCCCGGCCGACCAGTCGGTCTCCATCACGAAGTCCGCGATCGGCGCAATACCGCTGGCGCCTTGAAACGCCGCCGAGGGAGCGACCGGTTCGTGCGGCGACGTCATCGAGAAATAGAGAAAGAACGGTGCGTCCTGCTGGGCGCGATCGTGGATATACCGCATGGCGCGATCGGTTATCGTCGGAAGAATATCCTCGAAGCGCCAGCCCGGCGCCATCGGGCCGCCGTCGAAGACGCGTGGCATGACGAGATGCGCTGTGGACGGGTGATCGTAACGCGCCGTCGGCTGCGTGAGGATGCGATCGTCTTCGATGTAGGTGAACGGCGGCATGTTGGGCAGATCGACGCCGAAGTAACTGTCGAAGCCGCGCTCGATAGGCCCGCCACGAACGGGCCGCGTGAAGTCCCACTCCAACTGGGCTTGCCCGTTGCGCTGTTCGGTCATCCGACCCGCCTGCGGGCCCGGCCACTGCCAGCCGAGGTGCCATTTGCCGATGCAGGCCGTGTGATATCCGTGCTGCTGCAAGAAGCCCGGCAGCGTGGGACGGTCGGCGGCGATCAACGGCGGCTCATAGGCGGCCAAGACCCACTCCTGCAGACGCGTTCGCCACGCATAGCGGCCGGTGAGTAAACCATAACGCGTCGGTGTACAGACGGCTGAAGGACTGTGGGCATCGGTGAAGCTCATCCCCTGGCCCACCAGCCGGTCGAGATGCGGCGTGGCGAGCTTGTTGTCCGGATAGTGCGCCTGAATGTCCCCCACGCCGAAGTCGTCCGCCAAGATGATCACGATGTTCGGCGGCTGGGCGGCACTGACGTCGTCAACGGGAACACGTGCAGCGAGAATCGCAAGCAATGGCAAGAGTCGGTGCATCGAGCAAACCTCGCACAAGCGGTACGACGCGCGGACTGGTTCTGTCACGACGTACTGTAACACCGCAGGGAGGCGAAGAGCACCAAGAGCGGGC
>CALKYM010000233.1 GCA_938003525.1 uncultured Planctomycetales bacterium
CTAGTCGGCCTCGGTTGCCGCCCATTGATCTGGGCGTGTGTCGCGGTGGCTGCATCGTTCGCCGCGCCGGTCCACGCGCAATCGGCGAGCGGCAATTCGACGTTCGCAGGAAATAACGACGGCAACGGCGGGCCAGCCACTCAAGCGGCCGCCGACGTGGAAGGGACTGTGATTCCAACCAAGAACCTGTTCGATATCGTGCAGGATGGGGGCTGGCTGATGTTCCCCATTCTGGGCTGCTCGTTTCTGCTGGTGGTGTTCATCTTCGAGCGTACGATCAGCCTTCGCCGCGGCCGAATCATCCCCGGCCCCTTCGTCCGCCGCTTCTTACACCAGCTCCGCGCAGGACAGCTCGAGCGCGATGAAGCCCTCGACCTGTGCGAACAGAGCGGCAGCCCGGTGGCCCAGGTATTTGCCAGCGCCGTCCGCAAGTGGGGCCGGCCGGCGGTCGAAGTCGAGCAGGCCATCATCGACGCCGGCGAGCGTGTCGTGAATGGATTGCGCAAGTATCTCCGTGTGCTCAACGGCGTGGCCACCGTCAGCCCGCTATTGGGATTGCTGGGCACGGTGGTCGGCATGATCAGCGCCTTCAATGCGATCGCCACCAGCCAGGCCATGGGCCGTCCGGAACTGTTGGCCAGCGGCATCAGCGAAGCCTTGATCACCACCGCAGCCGGACTCTGCGTCGCGATTCCGGCGTTGATCTTCTACCTGTTTTTCGTGAGCCGCGTCGATCAATTGATCGTGGAGATCGATCGGCTCGGCCAGGAAGTTGTGAACGTGATCTCGGCCGAAGCCATCCAAGAGGCAGGCAACCAAACCAAAGTCACCCGGACGCGCCGCGAAGCGGCCGCCTGAGCCGCGCCGCCGGTCGTACAGAGACAAACGGAATTCCTCGAATCGAGACCGAACGATGCCGCTCAAGACGCATCGCGACGAAGGCCCCGGCCCGAACCTGACGCCGATGATCGACGTCGTGTTCCTGCTGATCATCTTCTTCATGGTGGGCACGAAGTTCTCTGAACTGGAACGGAAGATCGACTTGCAGGTGCCTGAAGTGAGCGACGCCGGCGCACTGACCGAAGCTCCGCAACAACGTGTGGTCAACGTCTACCAGGATGGGCAGATCACGCTCGATCGCCGACCCGTGGAGTTGGATGAATTGACCGCACAGCTCGCCACCGCGCAGGCCCAATACAACGAGTTGGGCGTGCTGGTCCGTGGCGATGGCGAAGGGCGTTTTCAGCGCGTGGCCGAAGTGCTCAACGCCTGCCGGCAAGCCGGTGTGCCCGAGTTGGCAATCTCCGTGAAACTTTCCGGTTCGACGCGACGCTAATCCC
Organism: uncultured Planctomycetales bacterium; assembly: GCA_938003525.1. Lineage (GTDB taxonomy): Bacteria > Planctomycetota > Planctomycetia > Pirellulales > JAEUIK01 > CALKYM01. Next base: position 1,341 of record CALKYM010000233.1, read on the forward strand.
ACCGTCACTTCAACAACAGCGAATACCCCGTGAACGATCCGAGCTACTACAGCGCATTCGACTCGCTCACCGGCGAGCAGATGGTGTGGTACGCGCTCTGGCTGGGTCTGGCATTCCTGACCGTATTGCTGTTGGTGCTGATGCGCACCCGCTGGGGTCAGGCGCAGCCGCTGCGCAAGTGCGTCTTCCTCTCACTCTTGGCCCATCTGTTGATGGCAGGCTACGCGACGACAGTGAAGATTGTCGCCGTCGCCGCCGGCGCGCCACCGGAGCCGGCGGTGACCATTCGCACCATCGACACCAGGACATCCAGCGAAACGCCAGCCGAACAGCGGCAGCCGCAGGAGGCGAAGCCGTGGGAGCAGTTCGTACCGCAGGATGTGGTTGAGCCGGCGTCGGCTGAGATGGAGCGGCAGGAATCGTTGGAAGTTGCAGCGACGGAGCGCGAACAGCAAATCGAAGCGGTGGAGTCGGCCGACGATTTGCCGCTACAAGAGATGCCCGAGGTGACCGCTCCGCTCCCTGTGCCGACTGAATCGCCCGACGCCGAGGTGCCCAGCCCGCAGACAGCGACCGACGTGGCCGCCGACATCGAAGCTCCCGAAGCACAGCGCCGAGATGCACCGACCGCGCCTCAACCGGAGGCCGCGACTCCCCAGCGCGAGGCGTTGACGCTCGACGAATCGGCACCCTCGCAACGGCCGCTTTCCGACTTGCCTGCCGATCTCTTGCAGCCGATGACGCCGCTGCCGCAAGTCGCCCAGCAGGTCACCTCGCCACAACCGGCCGACGCCATGAAGTCGCTCGTCGATCTGCCGAGCAACCCCGATGCCGCACAGATGCCCGCGCCAGCCGAAGCCGCCTCCGCGCCGGAGACCAACTCTCCCAACGCCGCTGACGACGCCAGCGTGGCAGAGAGCGGCCAGCGCGATTCGGACGCGATGGCCGACGAATCGGACTCCGGCCCGGAACCGAACACGACGGCGGTGGATGGGTCATCGGTGGCGACGAGCGAAGCGGGCACGTCGACAATCCCCGGCGAGTCGGGCACGCTGGGTCCGGACCGCGCGGCCGACGTGCCGCCGTTGTACCAGTTGCGCGTGGCGGACAATCGCGCTCGCCGCGCTCTCGCACAGGGCGCCACGCGAGAGAGCGAAGAATGTGTGGCCGCCGCGCTGGCCTGGCTGGCAACGCAACAGTCGGCCGACGGGCGCTGGGATCCCTCGCGGCACGATGCCGGCCGCGAGAGCCGCATCGACGGACACGACCGCGGCGGGGCCGGCGCCGACGCGGACACGGGTATCACGGGTCTGGTATTGCTGGCCTTCCTGGGTGCTGGCCATACGCATCAGGACGGCGACTACATCGAGACGGTCCGCGCGGGGCTTGAATACCTGCGCCGCGTGCAAGGCGCCGACGGCAACCTGGGCGGAACGGCGCGGAGTTTTGCCTTCATGTACTGCCACGGCATGGCGACGCTGGCGGTCAGCGAAGCGTACGCCATGACGGGCGATTCGCGGTTGGCCGATGTCGTGAACGCGGCCATTGGGTACACGGTCGCGGCACAGCATCCGCAAACAGGTGGCTGGCGCTATCGCCCCTGGCAACATGTGCCCAGCGACGGGGGAGACACCAGCCAACTCGGCTGGCAGTTGATGGCCCTGCGCAGCGCCGAGATGGCCGGCGTCGCCATCCCGGCTGCTACGAACGAGGGCACCGTGCGGTTTCTCAAAGCGGTGGCAACGGGAGCCCACGGCGGGCAGGCCACTTACCGGCCCGGCGAACGCGTCTCGCGAACGATGACGGCCGAAGCGCTCTTTTGCCGACAACTGATGGGCATGAGCCGCGCGAATCGGGCGAACGACGAAGCCGCCGCCTTTCTGTTGGGAGAACTTCCAGGCAGTGGCCGCGCGAACTTCTACTACTGGTACTACGCCACGCTGGCCATGTACCAATTGGGCGGGCAACCGTGGCAGACTTGGAACGATGCGTTGCAGGAGACCCTAGTAGCCGGACAGCAGAAGCGCGGCGCGAAGGCCGGAAGCTGGTCGCCCGACAGCGTGTGGGGGGGTTACGGCGGTCGGATCTACTCGACCGCCATGGGCACGCTATGCCTGGAGGTTTACTACCGCTACCTGCCCCTCTATCGCGACGTGGGAGATGTCCCGTAACTGGCAAAGTGGTCAACTATCCGGTCACGCCTCACGACCACTTTGCGCGGCATCACAGGCGTCTGCTTCCCACGCGCAGCCGCGACTTGCCAGCCCTGCCCCGGTGCTCGTTTGACACCCCGCCGGCTGGTGGCAAGAATTGAGCTACAGGGAGTTTACGATCGATTCGGCCGTCTCGCCGCGCCGCAGGAGCGGCCCGCGGGTCGTGTGACTCCCGTGTCTCATGCAGTGTGAATGTCATGGCCATGCTCTTCGGCTTCTTCACGCCGGGCCCCATCCAGTTGCTGGTGGTCCTGCTCGTGGTGCTGCTGTTGTTCGGGCACCGCCTGCCGGCGCTGGCGCGGTCGTTGGGACGCGGCGTGGTCGAATTCAAGAAGGGTGCCGAGGGCCTGACCGACGAGTCGGAAAGCGACAAAGAAGAGGACGTGCGGCAATCCTGAGTGGCGGGCTCGACTCGCAATTCTGCCGCTCGACTCTAGTGGAGCGTCAGCCCGATTCATTCGGGCGACGCGAAACGTTCGCCAAAGACGCAAGTGCTTTGGCGCAGACAACATGGTAGTGCTCCGCCGGACAACTCGCACCCGAAAATTACGTGTCGACGGAGCACTAGCCGCGTGTCGGGTGTCCGAGATAATAGCTAGTACAGAGAATCCCTCCTGCGCGGCGCCCAACGCCGCGCGATCCATTTTCAAGAGGACCGACAAGACAATGACCAGCCTGCTTGCCTTTATCGGCATCGGACCTGTCCAGTTGTTGGTAGTTGCCGTGGTGGCGCTGCTGCTGTTTGGCAAGCGGATCCCCGAAGCGATGCGCGGCATGGGCAGCGGCCTCCGCGAATTCAAAGCGGGACTGCGCGACGCGGACGGCGAACTCGAAGACGCGAGCTCGTCGGCCGAAACGCACGCGGCGTCGTAATTCTGGCTCGCAATGAGTGGTTGATACGATGAGCATGTTTTCCGCGCTGCCGCTGGCGTTCTTCACTCCCGGCCCGATGGAGATGCTGATTATCGGCATCGTGGCCGTGCTG
>CALKYM010000234.1 GCA_938003525.1 uncultured Planctomycetales bacterium
TGCTCCCAGTAGTTGCCCAGGACCCAGCCCAACAAAACGCCGGGCAACATTCCAACGACCAGCGCCAGCGCGCCTCTCAAGAGTCGATCCGTGCGGCCGACCGCGGCCAACACGCTGCCCGCGATGTTGATGAAGCCGCGCACGAGAATCACACCGGCCAGGGCCGCCAACAGCGGTCCTGCGGCTTGCCACTCTGAGCCGCCCAACAGCCACATCGTTTCCGGCGCGACGACCGCCAGTCCCGCTCCGGCCGGCAAGAGCAGGATGGCGACGACGCGATTGAACGCCACGACCCAGGCCGCGAACGTTCCACGATCGTCACGGGCCCGTGAGAGCGCTGGAAACATCAGTCCCGTCAGCGCCGTCGAAGTGAGCAAGACGGGCTTCATCATCACGTTGAAGGCCTGTCCATAGAGCCCCAATGCGCGGGTCCCCAGCAGCAGGCCGACCAACACCTTGTCGAGCTGCTGCTCGAGCGTGAAGACGAAGCCGCTGGCGGTGTAGTTAGTGCCAAAGCGGAGCATGTCTCCGAGATTTTCGCCCCGGCGAGGCCGACCGGGCCGCCAGTCGTCCAGCCACCAAACCAACACCGCCAGCGCCAACAGCTCGACGTACTGCTGAACAACGAGCGCCGCGACTGCAGCCACTTGCCAACCCGTATTCGCGCCGATCGCTACGACGACGGCCGCGATTCCTCCGAGCGCCTGCGCGGCGAGTCTGGACCAAGTCAGTTGCGCGAGATGGAGTTTGCGCTCCAGGAGCGCCTGATGCTGAAGCCCCACGGCATACAGCGGCGCCGTTGCGGCCAGCATCAGAGTCAGCGCCAGGAGTTCGTGGCGACCATAGAACCAAGCCACCAGCGGCGCCAGCGCCGCGATGGCTGCTCCGAGAAACAGCCCCAGCGCGAGGGTGATCCAGAAGAGCGACGTCGCCTGATGATGGCTGAGCGTCCGCTGCTGCACGCTGGCCATCGGCAGGCCCCACGCGGTGAGCGTGCGCCCCAACAGCAGCAGGGGCAACACCATGCCGATCAGCCCGAACGGATCGGGCCCCAACAACCGCAGCAGCACCGCCAGCACCGCCAGCGAAACGAACTGGCTGAGAACCTGGGCAATTGCCACCGCACGACCACCCTGCCGTACGACACCCGCCAAGCGGGCCGGCGACGGGTGGTGTTCGTCGGTCTGGGCGGTCTGCTGGTTCATTGAAGTCACTCTGTAACCGGTGCCGGCATCACTTCGTAGAGCGACTGCCGCGCGAGCGCGAGTTGCTGCCACGACTTTCGCGCTGTGAGTCCGACACCCGTCGGGCGAAATCGGCGATGCGGCTGGCGCGCCACGTTGAACGGGCCGATGGTGTTTACATCGTCGTCCGCCGCCCGAGCTACCACCGTCACTCGCGCTGGCGGTGCTTGCACCCGCTTTCAGGATGAGATTATGGGGACGTCAATCGCTGCCTGCGTGCTCAGCGCGGTACTCTCGGCTGGCCCGGTGTACGAGGTGCCGAAGTCGAACGTGCATTGGTGGGCCCGCTACCTGAAGTGTCGGACGTTGGTGCGATACGGCGATTGCCGAGCCTGCCAAGGCGGCATGTGCCCGGCACATGGCCACGGCAATACGTTCGACTACCGCGTCCAATTCGATTACCCGTGGTATGTGAATCGCAAACACCCGGGGCGACCGTGGCCGGGGCACACGGCCATGCCGACGGCGCCGGCCGCTTACGCGGCACCCGCGGAGCCGGTCATCGCGCCCCCTGGCGAGGCGCTGCCGGCCATCGAGGGCGAGTGATCGCTAGTGCTCCGTCAACACTTGATTTTCGGGTGCGAGTTGTCCGGCGGAGCACTACCAGGTTATCTGCGCCAAAGCACTTGCGTCTTTGGCGAACGTTTCGCGTCGGTGCGAATGAATCGGGCTGACGCTCCACTAGGCGTCGCCGGCGAGCATCTGCCGCGACTGCGGGAGTGCAACCGCGTTGGGCATGCCGCGGCGATAGCGGAGGATGCACCACAGGGCCCGGAAACCGTCGCGCCAGCCGATCTTCTTGCCCTGTTCGTAGGTGCGCCCGGAGTAGGTAATCGGGCGCTCGAAAATCCGCACCCCGGGAATACTGGCCATTTTGGCGGTCAACTCCGGCTCGATGCCGAAGCGGTTTTCGCGCAGCGCCGGTGTAATCTGTTCGATGACCTCGCGACGAAAGACCTTGTAGCAGGTCTCCATATCGCTGAGGTTCACATTGGTGAAGGCATTGGACAAGGTGGTCAACATGCGGTTGGCCACATAGTGCCAGAAATAGAGCACGCGCTGGCTATCGCCTGAGAAGCGACTGCCGTACACGACATCGGCCTGGCCGGCGACGATGGGCTGAATCAGGCGACGGTATTCCTGGGGGTCGTACTCCAGGTCGGCGTCTTGCACGATCACGACGTCGCCGGTGACCGCGCCAAAGCCGCTGCGAAGCGCCGCGCCTTTCCCCATGTTGCGCTGGTGCAAAAGGATCTTCAGATCGGATTGTGCCGGCCAACTCTGCAAGAGTTCGCGCGTGCCATCGGTGCTGCCATCGTCGACGACGATGATCTCACAGGGTACGCCCGATGCGCGGACGCGCTCGACGACCGCTTCCACGGTCTGCACTTCGTTGAAGACGGGAATCACGACCGAGAGCCGAAACCCCTCGGCCAGGCGATAGATGCTCAGCCGATCGCAGAGCGTCTTGCCGAGAATGGCTTCCAACGCCGCGATACGCTGGCCTTCGCTCTCTGCGTCCGTCGCGACCATCTCCATGAGCCGCTCGCGGAGCGCAAGCGATGCGGCCGGATCGCGCAGCGGGGTATCCGAATGAGCAGTCATCGAGCAGCACCTGGGGAGGCCGGTCGCCCGCGGTGAGGTGGACCGCGCGATTCGGCGAGCGGTGCCGGGCAACTCAGGCCGCTGTGCCCATCCTATTCGGGACGCCGGAAGGGGTTCAAGCTGGGCGGCCCCAACCTCAATCGAGGCAAGCACATATTGTGCTGCGCGGCATCGGCCGCGATAATATTTCGATTCATGCTGGGCGGTGGTCGTCGTCGCCCGGCACGTTCGGGTTTCCTGGCAGGAGGAGTTTGTGGCAGCAAAGAAAGAAGAGGCTCTCGAAGTCGAAGGCACGGTGACGCAGGCGTTGGCCAACACCCGCTTTCGCGTCGCGCTGGAGGGTGGTCACGAGGTGATCGCGCACGTGGCCGGCCGCATGCGCAAGAACTTCATTCGCATCGTGCCGGGCGATCGCGTCCGCGTCGAGCTTTCGCCCTACGATCTCACTAAAGGGCGGATCACCTATCGCGAGCGTTGATGCTCGCTTGATCGTCCGCCTCTTGCCATTCTTGGTCGCGATCAGATCAACACGCCGCGCACCGGCTGACCGATGGTGACCGGGTGCGGGCGTCCTTGCAGATCGGGAATCGTCGCGGTCAGATCGACGCCCAATCGATCGAGGATCGTGGCCATCAAATCCTCCGGTGCGACGGGACCGTCGACGACGTAGGCGCCACGATTGTCGGACGCGCCGTGTACATGGCCGCTCCGCACACCGCCGCCCGCCAAGAGCACGCTGTAAGCATGCGGCCAGTGATCGCGTCCCGACTCGTCCGTGGCGGCATTCATCACTACACGCCCGATGCGCGGCGTGCGGCCAAACTCGCCCATCACCACCACGAGCGTCTCGGAGAGCAGTCCGCGCTCGTCGAGGTCTGCGAGCAATGCTGACAGCCCACGATCGACGGGCGGAATGAGCCGCTTGCTCAGCGAGTTGAAATTGTCGCGATGCGTGTCCCAGAAGGGGCTCTTCACGTCGCTGCCGTCTTCGTGCCAGTTGACCGTCACCAGCGACGTGCCGGCTTCGACCAGCCGCCGCGCCAACAACAACGCCTGACCGAAGGGCCCGTCGCCGTACTGCTCGCGCACGGTCGGTGATTCGGATTCGAGATCGAAGGCCCGCCGGGATGGTGGCGACGTCACCAGCGCGAAGGCCTGACGGTACAACTCGTCGTGTTGCGCGATTCGCGAGTTTTCCCCAAGCCGCGCCAGATGTCCGTCGAGGTTCGCCAGCAGCTCCCGGCGATCGGCCAGGCGATCGAACGTCAATCCGCCGGGCAGCTCGACGCCTTGTACGCGGAAGTCGGCCGTTCCCGGCTCAGCGTGAATCAACCACGGATCGAACGTGCGTCCGAGGAATCCGGCAGTCTCGCCGGCGTACTCGTTGGGCAAATCGAGAAAGCGGTTCCACCGCGGCACGGTCACCGCTTGCGGAAACGGCGCCCGCGGCGGACGCAACTTGCTGATCAAAGGCCCGACCGCCGGAAAGTCGCTCGGATCGGGCGGCGCATCGAGGTCGGGTCGTGCGTGGGGGTGCCCCGTGAAATGATAATACAGTCCGTAACCGTGACGCGGATGGCCGTGCTGCATCGAGCGGATGATCGTCAGCCGATGAAGCTGCTGAGCAAGCAGCGGAAAGTGCTCGCAGATCGAGGTGCCCGGCAGGCTGGTGGCGATGGGCTGAAACGGACCGCGGAATTCCAGCGGAGCCTGGGGCTTGAGATCGAACGTATCGAGCTGACTGGGACCGCCGAAAAGGTAGACCAGAATGCACGACTGGGCCGGCGCAGCGAATCGCCTGGGTGCCGTACCGCCCTGCTCTGCCAGACTGGGACTTTCGGCGCGGGCCCTCCACAAATCGGGCAGCGTGAGGCCCAGTGCTCCCAGCGCGCCGAGATGCAGCACATCGCGGCGCGTGACGCCGTCGCAAAGACGGTGCGGTCTGCTGTCGAAACGGAGCATAGCGCATGCCCCCGACACGCGAAATTCGGCCCGTCGCGGCCGGCCGTATTCTACCTGCCACAGACCTCTATTGGGCGGCGGTTTCGACCTCTTGAATGATCCGCTCCACGTCCGCGGGATCCCAGGGAGGCTCGCAAACGGCCAGCGGAGCCCGGGGTGGGCCGACGTCGAGATCGTACTTTTGCTGCATCGCCTGGCGAAAGAATCCCCACGGACCGCCGCGGACGAGGATCGAGTCGATCGTCCGCTGGAAGCAGAGCATGAAGCGCCGGCCCCGCTGGACATCGCCAGCCACGAATGCCTGCCGCACCTGTTGGCAAACATCCCCGAAGACGTTGTAGAAACTGCCAATCGCGCCGGACGCCCCGCTGACGGCCGCCTGGCAGAGCAGCTCGTCGGCGCCGCTGAACAGAAACAGCCGACCGCCGCTGTATTCATGTAGGAGCCCGAGCACGTACATGTTGTGATCGGTGAACTTCATGCCGGCCACGTTGGGCAGATCGAGCAGTTGCTCTGCATACTGCGCGGCCGGCGGCAGCGCCTGGGCGAGGAATGAAGCGTGATACGGGAAGAATGGCAAATCGGTGGCGCTGCCCACGCGGCGATAGTGCTCCAGCACGGCATCGAAACGGGCCGGATAGTAGATCGGCGGTACGGACGAAACAGCGTCGGCGCCGATTTCGGCGGCGTGCTCGGCCAATGCCACGGCGTCATCGGTCGCTACGGCTCCCACGTGCAGCATGACCGGAATGCGGCCGGCCGCGGCCTGCACAACGCGCTTTGCAACCTGCCGTCGAGTTTCGACTGGGAGCAGGATTCCCTGGCCTGTCGAACCCAGCACGTACAGGCCGCCCAATTCCTGCTGGACGAAGACGTCGACCAGGCGATCGATCACACTCAGACGCGGCGTGCCGTCGTCGTCCAGCGGCGTGAGCATCGCGGGCCACACGCTGCCCTCAGCAAGTTGCATAAACCTTCTCCAATGCCTGGGACTGCCGACGTTGAGCTGCGCGGCCCGATGGCCGTTTGTCGTTCACGCCCCACGAACTGAGCGAATCACTGATTGTACAGGCTCCTGCCGCCACCGCCGCGGAGAGGAGAATTTGCGACCCGAAAGCCACCGCGCCGGGGCGAAGGGTGCAATCCAGCGTGTGATCGGCCCACGTTTGCCATTCGCCTGGGCAAATTGTCGCAGCCCATCGCATGATCTTCATGCGCGTCGTTCGTTTGAGAGGCCGAGGCAGCCGATCGAATTCGCCACCGTGCGACCACGATTTCCTACACCGCTGGAAAACTGGCCACGCAGGGGGATTTACAAAACCTTCGACTACACAGCGGGTATAATCTGCGTTCGAGTTAGAGCATATCGGCGGCAGGTGGTGGTGCCTGCGAAGTTGCCAGAGAGGACAAGTCGAGGAGAGTTTGATCGTGAAGAAGCTAATGTTAAGCCTGTTGAGCGCGGCGGTCGTGACCGCCGGCGCTGCGCACACCGCCGTCGCCCAAGATGATGGTCCACAGCCGCTGCTGGTCGCCTGGGCCAAGAGCTACAACGAGCTGATCAGCGATATCGATTTCATCGGTGAGGCCTCGGACAACCCCGATCTGGGCCAGGGCCTGGAAGGGCTTTTGGAACTGGTCACGCAAGGGCAGGGACTGCCCATCGACAAAGAGAAGGCCTGGGGGCTGACCGTCGCGACCAACGGATTCGACTTCCAAATCTTGGGTTTCCTGCCCATCACCGATCTGGAAGAGTTCACGCAGATTCTCGGCGCCGTGGGCCAGGGACTGGAAGACGAAGGGGACGGCGTCTATCGCATCGACGTGCAAGCCTTCTCGCTGTACCTCAAAGAGGTCGGCGACTGGACGTTTGTGAGCATGACGCCCGACGGATTCGACGATGTGCCGGAAGATCCGGTCGAGCTGCTGGGCGGCCTGCAAAACGACTACGACATGGGCGTCAAGGCATACATCCAGAACATCCCCGAGGTCTTTCGCCAACTGGCGCTGGAGCAGATCAAAGTCGGCATGGACGAAAACATGCCGCGTCTGCCCGATGAAGGCGACGCCCAGTTCGAGATGCGCACCGAGCTGATGCGCTCTCAGCTCGATTCGCTGACCACGCTGATGGAAGAGCTGGACGAAGTCACGTTCGGCGTAACGATCGACACTGAGAAGGAACTCGGCATCATCGATCTGATCATCACGGCAGTTGAAGGCAGCGCCGCCGCCGAACAAATGGCGCAGGCCAGCGAAGGCAAGACGCGCTTCGGCGGCTTCTTGCCGGAAGACGGCACCATGGTGGGCAACATCAACGCCGTGCTCAGCCAAGACGATATCGATCAGTTCCTGGGCATGGTCGAGCAGATTCGCTCGGAAATCATGGATCAGATCGACGGGCTCGACGTGATTCCGGACGAAGCCATTCGCGATCAGGTGAAGGAGCTGGTAGGCGAGTTCGTCGACATCGCCCAGGCCACCGTTGAGAGTGGCCGGCTCGATGCCAGCGTTGCCATGACCGGCGAAGGTCCGTTCCAGTTGATGCTGGGCATGCAGGTCGCCGAAGGCGACGAACTAGCCAAGCTCTTCGAGAAGCTTGTGGAAATGGCCGAAACCGAAGCCGGCTTCTATGGCGTGCAGCTCGACGTCGACAAGCACGAAGGCGTCCGTTTCCACACCCTCAACGTGCCGTACATCGGCGGAGAAGAGGGTGAAATGTTGGAGACGCTCTTCGGCTCCGATCTGGAAGTGACGCTGGGATTGTCGGAAGACGCAGCCTATGTCTGCATCGGTGCCGACGGTGTGGAGACACTCAAGGCGGCCATCGACAAGTCGGTCGAAGTGGCCGACAAGGAATTGCCGCCGGCCCACATGCGGATGCACATCGGCCCCTTCCTCGAGTTGCTCTCGGAGATCGATACCGAGGACCCGGTCCTCTCATCGATGACTTTGGAAGTGCCTGAGGAAGACGATCAGGTCGAAGTGATCGTGACCAACATCGAGCGCGGCACCAAGATTCATGTGGAAGCCGAAAAGGGCGTGCTTGGCGCTCTGGGCACCATGATCATGACGGCCGCGCCTCAGATGATGCCCGGCCTGGGCCAGTAAACGCCAACGCCAGGCTGCCGGCAGAATTCTCGCTGCCGCGGCCCGAGCGAGTCGAGTCGCTCACAGGGCATCGGTCGCAACGCGGCCGGTGCCCTTTTTTCGTTGGGGTCGTTGAGCCGTGAACCCACCCCAGAAGCACCGTGTCGTGGGAGCGAGGTGCAACGGTACGTTCCTCGTGCGTCGCGGTTCTGCTACGGTGACGGGACGATCGTCTGCCAGCGACCAATCTAGAACGGACCCCGATGACATTTTCCACCAAGTTCGCGGCAGTACAGCGTGATATTGCCGGAGTGTCGGTCTTCGACCTGGCGCGGCAGTTCGGAACGCCAACTTACATTTACGATGCGGCAACGATTCGCAGCCGCCTTGCCGAGCTGCGCGCGTTCGATACGATCCGCTACGCCCAAAAAGCCTGCTCGACGCTCGCCATTGTTGATCTCATGCGGCGCGAGGGAGCACTTGTGGACGCGGTGAGCGCCGGTGAGATTCGCCGCGCGCTGCGCGTCGGCTATGAGCCGACGGGCGATCCCCCGCCCATCGTTTACACGGCCGACATCTTCGATCGCGAATCGCTCGACTTGGTTGCCGCGCACAATGTCCACGTCAATTGCGGCTCGCCGGCGATGATCGAGCAGTACGGCGAGCGGATGCCCGGTCGCGGCATCACACTGCGGATCAATCCTGGCTTCGGACACGGACACAGCCAAAAGACCAACACCGGCGGCGAGCACTCGAAGCACGGTATCTGGCACGAGCAACTGGGCGACTGCGTGAAGCTTGCCGCGCGTTACGACTTGCGCATTTCAGGATTGCACCTGCACATTGGCTCTGGCACCGACTTTGCGCACCTGGCCCAGCTTTGCGGCGCGATGGAAGAGTTCGCCACCACCGTCGGTCCGCAAGTCGAGTCGCTGAGCACCGGGGGTGGATTGCCGGTTCCATATCGCGACGACGACGAAGCCATCGACATCGCCGCCTACTATCAGCTTTGGGACGCCACACGGCGACGGCTGGAAGAGTCGCTGGCGCGCTCGCTGCGGCTGGAGATCGAGCCCGGACGTTACCTGGCGGCAGAGGCAGGCTACTTGATCTGCGAGGTTCGGGCGATCAAGCAGATGGGGGCCAACACGTTCTATCTGGTCGACGCAGGGTTCAATACGCTGGCGCGACCGATTCTCTATGGTGCCTATCATCCCATGGCCCTGGCGCCGCTGAACGAAAACGGCGAGCGGGCCATGCAGCCGGTCGTGGTGGGCGGGCCGCTGTGCGAATCGGGAGACATCTTCACGCAGCGCGACGGCGGCTATGTCGAGACGCGCATGCTGCCCGAAGCCTGCGTCGGCGACCTGCTGGTGATTGGCTGTGCGGGCGCTTACGGGCAGGTGATGGCGTCGAACTACAACTCGAAGCCGTTCCCGGCCGAGGTGTTGATCGACGACGGCCAGACGCATCTGATTCGCAGCCGGCAGAGCTTCGAGGACCTGACCCGCAATGAACACTTGCCCAGCTAGCGTGGGCGAGATTGCCGTCCGGCAGGTTCTTGCGAACGGGGTGCGCGGGGTCTTATGATGGATAGCGGTGTTATGCTTTGCGCCGCACCCGTAGTCCGCACATCCGGTTTTTCTTGCTGCTGGGAGTTCCCACGAATGAAGACGTTGGCCATCCGAACTGCTGCCTGGCTTTTGATCGTGGCGGTCTGCTCCCTGGTTCCCGCGGCGGCTCAGGCAGTAGTGACCTATAGCCCCGTCATTTCAGCGCCCGTGACGACCTACTACACGCCGACGACCACCTATTACGCACCCACCTCGGCCTACTACGCCCCTGTCACCACGTACAGCGTGCCGGTCGCCGCTCCCACGGTCACGTATTCGGTGCCCACCCCGGTGACGACGTATTACGCGCCCACGACGACCTATTACGCGCCCACGCCCGTGACGACTTACTACGCGCCCACGGTGGCAGCCGCGCCGGTGGTGGTCGGGAGTCCGGTGGTCGTGCGACCCAAGGTCTACGTGGCGGGGCAGCCTGTTCGAAATTTCTTCCGCGCCATCACTCCCTGAACCCGATTGCCGCGGCTGTTCGCGGCACGGGCCGCAGGCTTGGAGCGTCCAGCTTGGATCGGCTGAACAGCTCGCGGGCTGTTTCGATCCGACTGGACCCCGATGAGCAGCTCGACCGTCGAATCGTATTCGCCGGCGACAACCGGGGCTTCTGCTGCGCCGACTTCTTCTCTGGTCGTCTACAGCGCGGCCTTGCTCTCGGGCACAGCAGCGCTCATCTACGAGCTGATCTGGTCGAAGATGCTCGCGCTGACGTTCGGCAGCACGACTCTTTCGACCAGCGCCGTGGTGGCCGGCTTCATGGGCGGAATGGGCATCGGCGCCTGGGGCTATCATTTCATCGCGCAGCGCGACAAGGTGAAGCGGGCCCATCCGTTGGCCGTGTACGGCTACCTGGAAGTCGGCATCGCGATCACCACCGCGCTGGTGACGATGACGATGTACGGCCTGCCTGAGTTCTTCGTTGGCTGGGCAGCCGTGGTCGACAGCGACCTCGTGCTTTCGATATCGCGGTTCGCCATCGTGTTCGTCCTGCTGCTCGTGCCGGCGGCGCTGATGGGAGCCACCTTTCCCGCGCTGTGTACGGTCATGATCGACAGTGCGCGGGGCGTCGACCGGCATCTGGGGTTCATTTACGGGCTGAACACGGTGGGCGCCGCCTGCGGTGCGTTGGTGGCCGGGGTGGTGCTCGTCGACTCCGTGGGACTCAAGTCTGCCGTGTCGGTGGCGAACGTCATCAATCTGGTCGTGGGCATGGGTTGCCTGCTGTCGGCTCGCGGTCGACGCGACCAAACGCACGCCACTGACGATCACGAGCAAACGGCCATTGCCACGGCCATGCCGCGGCTGCTCACGGCCGTCATCCTGTTCGTCTCCGGCTTCGCCACACTGGCCTACGAGATCATGTGGCTGCGTGCGCTACGCTACCTGGTGGGCAACAGCACGTACGCCCTGACGGTTGTTTTCGTCGTGTTCCTGCTGGGACTAGGACTGGGCGCGCTGCTGTTGCGGCCTATCGCGCGGCGCGGTCGTGCGGAAGCCGACTT
>CALKYM010000235.1 GCA_938003525.1 uncultured Planctomycetales bacterium
CAAAAAATACCCGAACAAGCGGATCGACTACCTGCTCACGTTCGAGAATGTCGACGCCGTCTCGACCATCGTCGATCCCGCCGGAAATCGCATCTCCGATCACCTGGCCGTTTTCGGAGCGATTCCCATCGAGTAGGTGCTTCCCATCGCGCGGTTCAAATGCGCGGGCCCTACGCTACCGAATTCGAATGGAAGCACTATGGCTTCCCTTTCCGAGCTCGTCATGGATAGCGGTAGCTGCTAGCCGCAGCCGGTTTTCTCAAGGCGCGAATGACGGGGGACGAAATAACAGTGAAGCGCCGACATGATCGTTACCGTCCACAGGGTCTACCCAGTGTCCCAAGCCCATTCCACTCGGGGGCAGCGCGAAGACGCCCGACGATCGACGACCGCCTATCACCTGTTGGTGTTTCCTGCCGCTGCCGCCTGCATGTGGCTGATGTACCACCCTTGGCCCCTCGATCACTGGTCGTGCCGCGCGGCTTGGGTGCTGCTCGCTAGCTATGCCCTGCTTTCACTGTCGAGCTGTCTGCACGAAACAGTGCACCATACGTACTGCCGTTCGCCACGCCTGAACGTCGCCGTGGGCCGCATCATTGGCACGCTGTTCCTCGTTCCCTACACGGTGTACCGCGAGTCGCACATTCGTCATCACGGGCACCTGAACCGACCTACGGATTGGGAACTGTGGCCCTACAGCGATCCGAGCGCATCAAGAACGTTCCGCCGCATCTTCGTCTGGTTCGATCTGTTCTTGGGAACGATTACCACACCCTACATCTACGGCCGCATCTTCTTTCACAAGAACTCGCCAATCGCGTTGGGGGGAAAGATCTGGCGGACGATGCTCTACGAGTACATGGCGGTCGCCATCGTGTGGGGAACGTT
The DNA here is from genome assembly GCA_938003525.1 of uncultured Planctomycetales bacterium. GTDB lineage: Bacteria > Planctomycetota > Planctomycetia > Pirellulales > JAEUIK01 > CALKYM01. Next base: position 889 of record CALKYM010000235.1, read on the forward strand.
CCTCGGGACGCTCGAGTACTACGGCAAGCTCGGCTCAAAGCACGCCTTGTGGCTGCTACCCCTGTGGCTCATGACGTTCTTGCAGACAGGACGCAAGCTCACCGAGCACCTAGGCATGGACAGCTTCGATCCGATTCGAGGAACAAGGACTGTGGTCGGCGGCAATTTGATGACACGGGTCTGTTCTTACCTGCAGTTTGACATCTTTGTCCACGGTCCCCATCACCGGCATCCCAAGATGCCACACACGAAGTTGCGCGCGACGATGGAAGGCTACCTCACGGGCGATGCGGACACCTATCCTGCGTTCTCTACGTACCGCCACGCAGTGCTGGACATGCTGCCACACCTGCTTCGCCATCCCGGCTGCGGCGTCAATGCGCGTCGGGCCCTCGCCAACGTGGCCACCGAGAGCGATTGTGCTACAGGCCAACAACCACTGTTCCGCAATGCTGCATAACCTTGTGGAGAATCGAGTCATGGCAACCGGTCTGCTAAGCAACGATGGGCACGTCCGCAGCTGGATGATCTGGATGATGTGGCCGTACGACGCAGCACGGACGTGGCTCTCGACAACCTGGTACGATCGCAAAAACTTCCGCCTGCTGCTGCGGATCGAAGGCCTGCTGACGTTGGTGGCCGCGATCGTGCTGTTCGACAAGCTGGACTACGCCGAAGAACTCTTTTTGTTTTTCTTCATGGCGCCTGATGTCGGCATGTTGGGCTACTTCTTCGGGTCGCGTATCGGCGCTGCAACGTACAACGCAACACACACCTACGTTGGGCCCATCGCGTTGCTGTTAATCTCCCTGGCAATGCCAACCGGCGAAATACTCGGCGCGGTGAGCTTGATTTGGTGCGCTCACGTCGCCTTCGACCGCGCGCTCGGCTTCGGACTCAAGTGCGGCCGCACGTTCTTCGACACGCATGTCGCTCAGTTCGACCGGGCTGTTTCACCTTAGCGCCGGTCCTCTCATCCTCGTTCACTGCGCGCGGGGTAGCGATCCGCGCGTGTCTGTGCGTTGCGATTCCCGCGGCCAATGGCCGCCCGCTCAACGCTGCTTGGGCGTTTCGCTAGAAAACTCAGCGAGTTTTCTAGCGAGCTTGTTGTACTGGCCTTTGGTGAGAAACGCCCTGTGGAAGCCCTCGGTCAGATGCACTTCCACTTCGGCCTTCTCTTCGACGTCCCAAGCGACGATTTGACGCGATCGCAAATCGACGTCGATGAAGTAGTAGTACGTGGCTTTCGCTGTCCGTTTCTTGCTCATAGTTGCATGGCCTCCGCGTTTTCTCCACCGCGCATGCCACCCATCTCGATTGCCTATGCTGTAGACTCAGAACCCTGAGTCACGGTTTAGCGATGGTGCGGCACGCACTTCGAAGGCTCATTGTTCAGTACTCACAAGAGCCAAGCGCGCAGCCGCCCGCGCATGCAGACAGGTGATTTCCAACGTCGAACGATGCGCAGCATCAAGCGGTGGCGCACTTCCCAGGGTGAGACTCCACATGTTCCGCTGGCTCCAGCACATCGGCAGTGCCAAGCCCCGTGACTTGGGGCGCAAAGGCGAGGCGGTAGCGGCTCGATTTTTGCGTCGGGCAGGTTACAAGATCGTTGCCCGACAGCGACGCACCCGCCCCGGTGAACTCGATCTCGTAGCGGTCGACGGGCGGACGATTGTGTTTGTCGAAGTCAAGACGCGCCGCTCGCATGGTGCGGGGCATCCGGCCGAGGCAGTCGATCGCCGCAAGCAGCAGCGAATTGCGTCAGCGGCCATCGCCTTTCTCAAAGGTCACGGGCTGTTGGACTATCCCGCGCGGTTCGACATCGTCGCCGTCACCTGGCAACCGCAGCGGCGACGGCCGGTCATTGAGCACTACCCCGCCGCGTTCGAAGCCCCGCTTCGTGGCGATCTGTACTCCTGATGTCTTCTGCCAGTCGCGTCGACGGCCGCCAGGCGAGCGAACAGCCTCTGCACACGATCACTCCCGCTGCCGAAACGGCTCCTTGCGACGATAGGCTTCGAGACGAAGGGCGATGTCGCCCGCGAGCGTCGCTCGGCCAGCATCTTCTGCGAGTTGCAAGGCTTCGTCCGCCACCTGACGCGCTTCTTCGAATTGCCCATCGGCCGCCAATGCCGCGGCGAGAATGTCCCTCGCCTCCGCATCGGCCTCACCCGCCGTGGCGACGATCGATCGCGCCAGGCGAACCGCCAGTTCGGCGATGCCTGGCTGTTCCGCAGCGTCCGTCGTCGCGAGTTCCCAGGCCAGCCACCGCGCTGCCTCTTTCTGCCCGTCGATGGACTCCAGCCGTTGCTCGACAAGCGTCTCGCAAAGTTCACCGAGCCCCAGCTTGGCCAGCGCAGCGATGATGCGCGCAGCAGCCAAGGCGTCATTACTTGCACCGTTGGCCCACGCCTCCATTTGAGCGATCGCCAGCTCGCGCATACCGAGCCGCTCGTACGCCCGCATCAACTGGACCTGCGCCTGAAAGTCGGAAGCGTCGACCGTGAGTACCCGCTCCAGCCACTCGATCGCTCGCTCGTATTGCGACTGCTCGTTGTACGCGAGTCCCAAGTTGAACCAGGTGGTGGCATCATCGACGCCGACTTCGACCATCGTTTCCAGGCACTCGACGACGTCCGCCCATCGCCGCCGCTGGGCCAGATGCGCTGCGAACAGCGTGTACGGTTCCGGCGACTTGGGCGCGACTTCAATGGCCCTGCGATAGAAAAACGCCGCCTGTTCGTCGTCGCCGCGTCGCGACGCGACTTCCGCCAAGCCACAGTACGCCATGTAGTTGGCTCGATCCGCGGCCACCATCTGCAGGAAGCAGGCTTCCGCCTCGCCTAGTTGGCCATGCCGCGCCAAGAACCAAGCCAGCGCATTCTGGGCTTTCGTGTAGCCCGGGCGGCGCTCGATGGCCGCGTGATACGCGTTGATCGCCTCGTCATTCTCGCCTCGAGCCGCCAACACGTTGGCCAGCCCGAACCATGCTTCGGCCGCTGCCGAGTCGATTTCAATCGCCCGGCGGTACCACGCTTCGGCATCTTCAAGGTTGCCCGCCGATAGCGCGTTGTTGCCCAGGGCCTTCGCGGCCAGCAGGCTGCGCCCGTTGAGCGCGAACGTTCGCGTGAACAGCGACTGGTCGTCGTGCCAGAAGGCAACCTGGCGCATTGAGAGCGCACTCCAGGCGAGGATCAACGTCCAGACTGCGACATGCATCAGGCGGCCCGGCCAACGAACGATGGCCATCGCAATCGCTAACCCAACCGCCAACAGCGGGAAATACATGTAGCGATCCGCCACGGTCGAGATGCTCTGGAAGGCAAACGGCACCAGTCCCAACACGGGAAGCAGTCCAAGTATCAGGGTTCCGCAAACGGCCCAAAACGCAGTCCGCCGCCCGAGCGCGAACGCCAGAAGAGCCGCAACAGCGATGAACAGTATCGCGTGCCCGACGCGAAACTGCTCGAGCACCCAAGCGGGCGTGCGGCCATAGTCGGGGACGAGACCGACGGGCACCACGGTCTTCCATGCGTAGAATGCCAGCGCATCGCCCGCGACAATCAGGCGCTCGAAGCCCTGAGGAACGTCGAACGCGAGCATCGTTTCGCGCTGCACCGAGAGCGTGAGCAGCGTGATCGCGGCTGCCGCAACCACCCACAACGCGGCCAGTGCCCAAGCCGCGCGATGGATTCCTCCGAGCAGCGTTTGTGCGAGCAATAGTGCGACCAGCGGCAGTGTGACCGCCGATGGTTTCGCCAGCATCGCCAGCGCGAACGCCACCGTCGAAAGCACGGCGATGCCGAACATTCGAGAGCGCCCGCCGCCGTGCGAAGTCGCTCCATCGGGCGCGGTGCCCTGCGATCGCCTCGGAAACAGCGCCACCCAGCCCAACAGCGCCAGCAGCGAGAACAATCCCGCCAACAGGCCCTTGGCTTCCGTCACCCAAGCCACGCTTTCGACATGCAGAGGATGCAGGCTGAACGCGGCGGCGCCAGCCGCGGCAGCCGGCGCATTGCAGAACACTCTCAACAACAGCCAATAAACCAGCGCTACGTTGAACACGTGCAGCAGCAGATTGCCGGCGTGAAAGACGGACGGATTGAGCGATGATCCCGCCGTAGCGCTAGCCCCGGCGTCCAGCATCGAGCAGAGCGCAGCTTCCAGCGCGAAGAACGTATAAGCGACCGGTATATAGAGCCCGGCGTAGTCGCGCTGCCAGAAGTAAACGACCGCCGGCAACGTGCCGCGCCCCAGCAAGGGGTTCTGGGTCACATTGACCGGGTCGTCAAAGCTCGTGAAGTCATGTCCGATGACGGTGACGTAGGTAACGCAAGACATCGCGATGGGAATAGCGGCCCAGAGCGCCGCGCTGAGGAAAGCCGCCCCCGCGCGGCTCAAAGCGGGGCGCCCTTCAAGACTCATGAGCAGTCTCGCCAGGCAGCTTTCCAGATCGCAGCGAATTCACTGTGCGTCGCCCTGCGCTGAGTGCCACGGGTCGCATGGTCACTTGGAGAACATGGCCCATCCAAATGATCATGGCACGTGCGTCGGTTTCGTGCAGCAGGCATCGCCGCTTGACATTGGGCGGCTGAATTCGAGGCGTCGGAGACCATCTGAGACTCAACCCGATCGAGGGGCGGTCACGATCGCCCGAATCTGCCAGACCAGAAGTCGGCCATCATCGCGTACGGCCAAGGTGAGGGGGCGAGCTCCAGCCTCAACGAGGCGGGAAAAATTGTTGCAAATCATTAAAATAGAACCACTTATGCCACTCAGAACCATCTCTGCGTCCAGAAAATGCTCGTTCAGCATGGCTGAACCAAACTAGACGGCGTCCCCCTTCTTCCGGGGTAGATTGCAGTAAATCCAAGATTTTCCTGAATTTTTAGTTGCAACGGCTGCGCACGCTGGTAGACTCGCCCCAAGTTGACGCGCCCTCTTTGCCCCTTGAGGGAGCGCCGATGGTTTGGCACATGTTTCAGTCATATTGCACCTAGGACACACGAAAGGCGCCGCTAATGAAGAAACGACAGCGTACATCACCTTTTGCAAGCGGGCTGGTGCGT
>CALKYM010000236.1 GCA_938003525.1 uncultured Planctomycetales bacterium
TGATCTTCGAGCGTCTCCCAGTGCACCAGCAGGATGTAACGCGAGGGCTTTTCGACACAGCGCCGCAGGTCGTGGCGGATGTATCCCGGCATGGATGCAATGATGCCCTCCGCCCGACGAAAGGCCTCCTCAAATTCAGACTCTTGTCCCGCGATAACATCAAGTAGGGCAACTTCGAGAATCAAGGACACGTGCCTCCTCCGAATGTGAGTTCAAACGGCGTCGCGCGTGCCGCGCTGGGGCAATCGCACGCTAGTTTGCTGCTCGCCGGTTCACATGAACAGCGCTACAACGCCGGCGCACAGCGAAGCATCCGCAGGACCAGCGTTGCTCGCGATCTTGCACGCTCGATACAAGGGCATCTCCCGGGGAACGGGCTACTCGCCGTCCGACTCTGATGCGAGCCCATCCTGGAGCGGAACCGGCGCGTCGCGGACGAGGATGCCTTGGCGTCCGAGAAAGAGTGTGTGCCAGTCGTCGATGACGATGTTGGCCGTTTTGGCGGTATTGGGATCGCTCACGCGTTCAACGCGGGACTGACCGCCGAGTCGCAGCACGACGTCGCCCGGTTTGAGATGCCGCGCTTCGACCCACTTTCCGACTGACGTCCAAAACAGATGGTTGGGCGTCACCGATAGATCCTCGCCGTCGAGAGATACGGTCACTACCTCTTCATCGATGCCGGTTTCGGTATGCAGAACCGGCTTGAGGTCGAGCTCTCCGGTGCGGACGTCTTGCGCCCAAACCATGTCGCCAACTTGCAGGCTCTCGACCGGCAGTTCGCCATGCTGGGTGCGAACTCGCACACCGTGCGCGGGCCCTCACCCAGGCGGGTAATACAGCGTGCCGGTCCGCTGGAAGTCTGCCTGCAGCGGCTTGGCAGACGAGGCGTACGGAGCGTAATAGGCCAGGTAGTTCCACCACGGAATTGGATCATTCCCAAGATCCTCGCCCGTGAGGCGCTTTAGTACCCATGTGACCCGATCATTGACCTCGGCAATCGATTCATTGGCGAGTTGGATGGCCTGCTGTTGTGCATCGAGTTGTCGCTCGACGCTCTGGGCAGCGAGCGCCTGGCTCCTTCGCGACGTAAAGCCGCCATCGACTCTGCTCCCGAGCCTGATCGCCATTTTCCAATGAGGCGCGGCTTCCATCTCTGCGATGGTCAGATAGCGTGCGCGCGGCCCTTCGCGATAGATCAGGTGCCGGTAATACCTCTTTCCATCCGGCGTCGCCGCCACTTCGAGCTGTGTTTCCAGCGGGGTGCTGAGCAGCCCCACCAAGACGGGCGCGTATTCGTCTGCGGGTCGATTCCTGAGATGTTCGACCGCCGCGGAACGGACTTCGATCCATTCAGAGAAGACCGCATGACGGGCGATCGACGCGCTGGCCTCCTTGCCCTCCATCCGCGCGATGACGTCGAGAGCCTGTTGCGACGTGGACCTGCCTTCGCCGGCCAACGCCCATTCGAGCGCCGGGATTGCCTCGGGCGAATCGATGGCACGTAGTCGCTCGGCTGCGGCCTCATTTTTTTTGGGGAGCGGGCTGCGGAAGCCGTTTCGGATGTCGACGGCGATGGGCTGCCAGTGCCGCAGCGCTTCGCGGTGGGCTTGTCTTTGTTCACGGAGCCGCTGGAGATCGTCCTCGTGAATCCACTCCCGGCCGAGCTTCACAAAGCCGAGCGCGCGACGGGCTTCTTTGTGACCGTGATCGAAGCCCAGCACGGCGTGGTAATGGGCGCGAGTTTGAGCTTCGAGTCCGCGACGCTGGCACCACCGCGCTAGTTGCAGTTGTCCGGATAGTGTTTGCGGCGTTTTCTCGCGGCGCCCGTAGTATTCGGCCAGCGCGGGATCCGACACCAGGGCCTGCTTCGCCTCGGCAATTTCGCGCGCCGCAGCGGCGCTGGCCGCGTCCAGGACATCGGCAGGAGGCGCGGCATCAGGCGCCCGGTCGTTGGCGACGTCCTGCGCGACGGCGACAAGGGTACTCGCTGTATAGAAAACGAACACGGCGCAGAGAATAGCAGCGGCGCGCGATCGCAGGAGTGGCCCGGACATGACGAGGCCCCGCACGTGCCTGTTCCGCAGACAGTCGAGATCGACAATGGACAGGCTAACAGTCCTGTGAATCGAAGGCAATCGCGATGCGAGCAGAAACAAAGCGAGCGCGATTCAGCACAGACTCGACTTCGAACAGTCCGCGATGACGCCGCATGTTCGGGCGAAATCAAATTGATGTCACTTTCGAAGAGCGCTCATGTGCGTTGACGCGCAAATCGCGGGCGCCGCCCGCAGTGTCTCGCTGCTAATCGCGCGCGGCACGGTGGGAATCGCTGGGAGTCAGGCGATATCCGAAAATGGCGGGCGTGCTGTCGGCCGCCCAGCGTGCCTTGCCGGGGTAGGCCTTGCTGTCGCATTCCATGCCGACAGCGAGGTCGATGGTCTGGCCCAACGCGACCGTCGGATTGCCGCTCGCGTCCTTGAGGAAGCCGGTGAAGGTCGACACGACTTCAACTTCATGACCGTCCGGTGAGACGGCCAGATGAATCGTATCGCTGGTGCCCAGTTTGAGATCTTCGGTGATTTCGGTGCGCCCTTCGCGGTAGATGTATTCCGCCTTGTAGTGTGCGCGCTCATGCCCGTTTTCATCGAAGCGGCCGTACTGGCTGTTGCCCAGCGTCACGACCTGTTTCAGCACGTCGTCATTGCCTCCCAGCCCGCAGAATCCGTAGAACGTTTTTCGCAGCCTGTTGTCGACGAACTCGAACTGCACTTCGCAATCGTCGCCGATCTCAACGCCGAAGTAGCAATCATCATCGCGCGTGGGCAAGAAGCCGGTGCCCGGGTTCTGATCGACGTCCATGTAAGCGTAGAAGTAGCTCCGGCCGCCGTCGGGATGCGAATGGCCCACGCGCCCGGCGACGCGCGCATAGAGATAGATGTGCGCGTCGTCGTGCGCCACCTTGAATTCCAACAGATCGACGTCGGGCACGTACTCGAGATACGGCACCAGGTCGCCGCGGGGATCATCGACGCCGGCAACGTTGCACCAGTCATCGAAGCTGCCGTCGATGGCGATGCTTGATGTCTCAGCCTGTCGAGCGACATCCGCTGCTGCTGCGCCGGCCAGAACGAGTGCCGGGCCGTCGTTGTTGATGGCCGCAGTGAACTTGCCCGGAAATGTGAACGTCACGCTCGGCTCTGTCGGCGTACCGCCTGCGGAGCCCGGCCTATACACCGATTCGGAGTGATACGTGCCCGACGCGTTGTCGAACGATCCCAGTTCGACGTCGCCGCGGCGAAGCACCTCGGGCAAAGTTGCCGTGGCAATCGTGTGACGGCTTCCGCCGTCCTGGAAATGCAGCGAGATGTGCGGCGAACCGGCGGACGAACGTTCGCTGGGGGAAGTGAACGCAATAGAGAACTGGCCGTTCAGCGGCGCGCCTTCGGTGCCACTAATATTCCAAGGCAGGAAGTCGAGCGATTCTGTGATGCGCGGACCGGGCACATCGACTTCGTAGTAGAGCGCATTCTGCTCTGCGTCGTAGGCCAGCGTGCCGGCATCGGCCGGCCAGGACGGCAACAACTCACGATGGTGCGTGTAGAAATCGTTTGGCAGGAAGCGACCTTGATCGTCGATCGTACCGATCATTTTCTCGCGCTCGCGAGTGAATGCCAGTACCTGGCGCTCCGACTCGTCCATCACGATCCGGGCTTCATCCATGTAGCGACGGACGGGTGATCCCGTGTTCCTGGAAAGCGTCGTGACCCACACATCGGTCGCGATGGGCTGCGCGTCCGGAGCAATATAGACGAGCGCACTGGGCGACGCCGGATCACCAAGCCAGATCAGATCACAGTTGGCGAAAGTCATCTCGAACGTCACTTGGCGACCGAAGATGTCGACTGCGTGGGTAGTATTCTCCGCGGCGGTGGCGTGTAAGGCGCCGGCGGCGAAGATGGCGCTGCACGTGAGGTTTGCAATGCGGAGCTTACGTGTCCGGTTCATAAGCCAAGTTGCTTTCGGAGTCGGGTCGTCTTCTGAAGCTGGTTCTAGCGCGCCAAAGCCTTGTACATGATGAACCCGCGCTGCCTGGCAGTATAGAGCCAGCGTATCGCGGCCGGAATTGAATCCGGTCACTAAGCCGGCACGGGAGTCAGGATCTTGGCGACGTTGCGCCAGGTGGCTCGGGCGATCTTGCGGACGTCTGCCGCGTCGGTGTGGTAGCCGGAAGTCTTGGTCGTGTGTTGGCGAATGACGATCACTTCGACGTCGTCCTCGGTGCTGGTCTCGACCGTCAAGTCCGAGGTCCGGTCGGCGATCTCCGACGCATGATATCGCAGCAGCCCAAAGGACTGCTTGGCGATGATGACCGCATAGAGATACGGATACTTGGTGCCCTGCACGTCGTTGAGCGAGACCTGGAACTGGATGCCCAAGAAATCTTCGGGCCCGTCGGGAAAGCGAATGAAAACCCGCGCGGCGACGGGTGTGCGATTCGCGCCTTTGCCGGCCAACTGAAACATGGGCTGAATCTGGCAGGGCGGCACCTCGAACGGCTCGATGGCCGCCAGCGCCGCTTCCAGCGACTTGACCTGCTGAATCAACTCGGTCGGACGCCAGCCGCGGCGTGTCCCGGTGATCCAATGTGGGATGAGCAGCACGGCGGCGTCGGCCAAAAACACCGGCGCCCAGAACTCAGTGCGCTCGCTGGCCGCCAACATGAAGAACACCAGCGCGACTCCGCCGGCAATCAGCAGCAACATAAACGCGCCGAGCCCGCAGGTGAGATCGGCGAACGTCTGGTCCCAGCTCTTGACCTTGTCTTCCAGGTGACACGCTTCGCGAAAACGATCGCGGGTCGTCTTCTCCCAATCTCCCTCAACGTGCATGCGGTGACTGGGCCGGAGGTTGTAGCCCTGCACCAGCAGAAACACGTTGCCGGCCAACAGCAATGGCAGACTGACAAACAGCAGGGGAATCGCATCCAGCGGCAGCAACAGTTGCAAAGCCAGCCCGCAGAAAATCAGTCCGCCGGCCAGCGCGAGCCGCGACCGGTAGCCCATGCTGCGGGCCACGTAGAACTGCAAAAGATGCCGCCGCTCGCGATCGGGAAGCACACGTGCCGCCATCTTGCGGTTCTCCCTTACGAGCGCCCGAACAACTTGCCGAGCCCGCCTTTCAGGCGATGGGCGTTGGCCGTGTAGAGCTCCTTGTAACCCATGCCGCTCCAGTACAGCGTGCACGCACCCTGGCAAAGCTCGAAGTGCTCGCACGTGCGACAAATCGGGTGCGCCTGACGTTTCTTCTTGTAGAACTGTGCGTCCTTGCCGAACCAGACGTTGCCGAAGCCCTCTTCCAGCACGTTGCCCACCCCGCGGGCGAAGCTCGAGCAGGGCAGCACTTCGCCGGAGGGCGAGACGTGCACCAGCCCGTCGCAGGCGGCGCAGCCTTTGTTGCCCAGGCCGTGGGCGACGGGATTGAAGATGCAAAACGGCGTAGGCGAGTACCAATGAAACTCGATGCCGATCTTCTCGGCGTGTTGCTTGGCCCGCATCACGAACTCGCCGATCCGCGTGTAAGAGATCTTGATCTGCTCGTGCCGCGCGAGGTTCGGCGTGCCGGTGGGGATGATGTGGTTCATCGACACGTGCGGCAAGTCGAGCGACTTGGCCAGGTCGATGATGCCCGTCAGCTGCTCGCAATTGTCTTCGCAAATCGTCGTGTTGGTGTGCACGTGTAGTCCGGCTTCGCGTAGATTCTTGATCCCGCGCAGTGTCTTGTTGAATGAGCCGGGGCGCTGCGTCAGCGTGTCGTGCACTTCGGGGCTCGGTCCTTCCAGACTGACCTGGGCTGAAGTCAGGCCGGCGGCAACCAGCTTGTCAACGTAAGCCCGCGAAGAGCTGGTGATGCCGTTGGTGATGATGTTCACCCGCATGCCGCGCTGCCGCGCGTGGGCGATGAAGTCGGGCAACTCGGGCCGCAGCGTACACTCACCGCCGGTGAAGCTGACGCTGGGCACCTTGCCCACCACCGCAATCTGGTCGATCACCCGCAGCACTTCTTCGGCGGTCATCTCTTCCTGCACCGGGTCGCGCTTGGCGTGGCGCCGTTGCCACCACTCGGTGCGCCGCCAGAACTTCCACCAGTTGCGGTGTTTTTCGCGCTCGGCGTTCCCCGGCGTGGCGTCGGTTGTGCCGCAGCCGGCGTAGCAGAAAGTGCAGGCCAGGTTGCAGCGATAGGTGACTGCGATTTCGCTCAGCACCGGATACCGCGTGAAGCTACCTTCGAACCGATCGACCTGCGTTGCCGGGCGATCGCTCCCGTCGCCGAGGCGGTTGGCCAGCAGATCGCGCACGTCACAGAAAAACGTGTGGACCTGTTGAATGCGTTCCGGATGTTCGAGCGCGCCGATCGAGCGGGCGATCTTGCCGATCGGCTCACCCTGCATCGCGCGTTCCAACAGCGCCAAGCCCGAGCGGTTGAGCTTGAAGGCCTCCATCGGCATCTTGATCAGCACGCCGTCTTCCAGCCGTACGCGGACGTAGGGACGCACGTTGGCGATGAACTGATCGATCCAGTCCAGGTGTTCCAACTTCGTGCCGAACGTCTCGCCCGGCTGCGGGTACCACGAGTCGCGCTCTTCAGTAGCCGCTGGCGTGGACGCGTCGGACGACACTACGGGAAGTTCGACGTCGACGGGTCGCTCGCGCGTTTCCTGCACCAGGCATTCCAGCTCGACGTCTTCGCGGCTGAGGATCGGCAGTTGGGAATTCAGGAGTGACATCAGTGTGCTCCTCCGCTGACGCACGCGCTATGACAGGCGCTGTGACACGCGCTATGGCACGCGCTGTGACAGGCACTATGGCAGGCCGAATGACACGCGCTGTGACAGGCGCTATGACAGGCCGATGCGGCGTACTGACTGGCCGCCTCGAACCCGCCGGAGAGAAAGTACGAATAGCTGTGCTGCGCTAAGCCTTCCGGATCGGGCACCGCCTGCGCCACGCGATCGACCAGTTGTCCGCGTTCGCGCCAGGCCCCCTCGTCGTGGAAGTGATGGTAGAAGTACGGGTAGTACGACCAACTGCGATCTTCCATCGACTCCTCGCGCCCCCGCCG
>CALKYM010000237.1 GCA_938003525.1 uncultured Planctomycetales bacterium
GCGTCTTTGGCGAACGTTTCGCGTCGCCCGAATGAGTCGGGCTGACGCTCCACTAGTGGCTGAGCATGAATCGGACTGCATGTCGCAGATGCCGTTGCGTCGCGACCGCATACTCGACGTCCAACCAAACAACTCGGCCTGCTTCATCCAGCAGGTAGATGCGCGGAAGAAGGCTTGTGGCGAGCTGCGCGTAGAGCGTCTCTTCCTCGTCGAGTAGCTGCGGATAGGCGATGCCTCCGGAGTCGGTCACCTCCTGCACAGTGGTGCCCGGATCTCCGACGTTGATGCCGACGACCTGCACGCCCTCGGCGGCAAAGGGCCTCTCGATGAGGTTCGTCATATCGCGCAGGGCAGCCACTGCGTAAGGATGGCTGGCACGCCACACCACGACGACGGTCAACTTCGGGCCGTAAAGCGACGCGAGCGCGACCGACTCGCCATCCAGGTCGACAAGCGTGGCCGTGGGGAACGCATCGCCCACCTCGACCAGGCAGGCCGCGGCGTGTTCGTCCGTCATGGCGACAGCCGGCATGTCGGCCGGCGGCGGACCGAGATCGACAGGGGCCGTTTGAGACGCAGCGGTCGCGTCTGATTCCGAAGACGACTCAGCCGCGGGTTGCTCTGGGATGTCCTCGGAGGGAGCGGGCGTCGTGCTCTCTGAACTGTCGGCAGGAACAGGCGCTGCCGCATCATCTGGAGCGTCGTCCGCTTCCGCAGCCCGTTCGTCGTCGGCGGTGGGGGGCGCGGATCCCGGCTCTGGATCGGGCTCTGGCGGGTCTGCCGGCTGTGGATTCTCGGGCAAAGTCGGCTCAGCATCGGTCGGAGAGGAAGTCCTGACCGCTTGATCGACGGTGCCGTCATCGGCGCTTGTCGTGTCTGCCGGCGACGAGCAGCCCGTCCACAACGAGAAGAACAGCGCGACGCTCAACGTTCGCCAGTATCCACGAACAGTCGACAAGGGACTTTTCCTTTACGCTGAGACGCCGGCTGCCAGTGGTCGTTCCGATTCAAGGTTACCCGGTCGTGCTGCACCGCATTCGCGGAAACAGCCGACACCTTCAGTATCCACCCGTTCGCGCTGCGCCGTCAACGACCGTGTCTGACCAAGCAGGGCAGTTCGGGGGGCTGGACAAGCGGCAGAAACTACGCCTACCGAGCATGCACCCTGATATGCAAGTCGCGCAGTTGTTGGGCCTCGACGGCGCTGGGCGCGCCAGTCATCAAGTCAGTGGCCCGTTGCGTCTTGGGGAAGGTGATGCAATCGCGAATGTTATCGCAGCCCGAGAATAACATGACCCAGCGGTCCAGCCCCAACGCGATGCCGCCATGCGGCGGTGCGCCGTAGGAGAGCGCTTCCAAGAGGAACCCGAATCTTTCCTGGGCCATCTGATCATCGATTCCCAATATGTTGAAGATTTGCTGCTGAAGTTCTTGATCGTGGATACGAATCGTACCGCCGCCGGCCTCGAGCCCGTTGATCACCAGATCGTAGGCCTGGGCGCGCACGGCCCCCGGCTCGCTCTCCAAAAGGGCTTCATCGTCCGGAAGCGGTGCAGTAAACGGGTGATGCATGGCCGCCCAACCGCCCTCTTCCGGGTCGTGCGCGAACATCGGAAAGTCGACTACCCAGGAGTAATGCATCTGCTGCGGATCGTAGAGTTTCAGCTCGGCGCCCAGGCGGCGGCGCAGTCCCGCCAGTGCTCGACACGTGACGTCGAACGAGTCAGCCACGAACAGCAGCAAGTCGTTCGCCTCGGCCTCGAGTCGCTGCGCGATCTTGGTGAGCAGCGCAGGCTCGAAGTTCTTGGCGATCGGCGATTGCAGCTGTCGTTCTTCGTCGACTTTGAACCAGGCGAGCCCTTTGGCGCCGAAGTCTTGCTGCACGAAGGCCGTTAGCTCGTCGATGTTCTTGCGCGAGAATTGATCGGCAACGCCCTTGACGTTCATGCCGCGCACGCGTCCGCCGCTTTCGCTCGGTTCGCGGAAGACCCGAAAGGTGCTCTGAGCGGCCAGGTCGGTGGCATCGACCAGTTCCATGCCGAATCGCAGATCGGGCGCATCGTGGCCATAACGCTCCATCGCTTCGCGATAGGTCATTCTCGGCAGCGGGAGCGCGAGCGGTTCGCCCCTGAGCTCTTGGACGACACGCGCGACGAGACCATCGATGATGGTGATCACGTCGTCGGCTTCGACAAATGCCATTTCCAAGTCGAGCTGCGTAAATTCTGGTTGCCGGTCCGCGCGAAGGTCTTCATCGCGGAAACAGCGCGCGACCTGCACGTAGCGGTCGTAGCCCGCGATCATCAGGATTTGCTTATAGAGCTGCGGCGATTGGGGCAGCGCGTAAAACGTGCCCTTGTTCACACGGCTGGGGACCAGGTAGTCCCGGGCACCCTCGGGAGTGCTGCGCCCGAGAATCGGGGTTTCGATGTCGATAAAGCCGTGCTCGTCGAAGTAGTCGCGCATGATCTTGGTCAGGCGACTGCGCAACTGCATCGTGTGCTGCATGGCGGGGCGGCGAAGGTCGAGATAGCGATAGCGGAGCCGCAGGTCTTCGCCGGGCGTTTCAAAACCACTCGGCTGAACGGGTGGATTGCCGCTGATGTTGAGCACTTCGAGCTCGACGGCGCGAACTTCGACACCACCGGTCGGCAGCTTGTCGTTTACGGTACCTTCGGGCCGCAGCGCCACTTTGCCAGTGGTCTTGATCACGAACTCGGAGCGTAGCGTCCGTGCAAGTTGCTGCACCACGTCGCCGCTCTCGGGCCCGAAGACAACCTGCGTTTTGCCGTAACGATCGCGCAGATCGATGAACAGCACTCCGCGATGGTCGCGATAACTGTCGACCCAGCCGCAAAGCGTGACGTCTTGACTGACGTGCTCCGGCCGCAGTTCGCCGCAGTGATGGGTGCGCAACAACGCTCTACCCTGTCCGCAATGTGAGAGTGACGGAAACGACAGCCGCAAATGACGAAACAACGCATTGTAAGTCGAGGCGGCAGACGCGCGAAGGTTCACCGCCGCCCGCATGAGTGCACGCCTAGCGGGCGTCAAACCCGTCAGAATTGCGCTAGGATCCGCGCCGCCACTTCTTCGGGCGACTCGGCCCGTGAGACCTCGACCGGGCGGCACTCGCTCAAGCTGCGGAACCACGTCCGCTGGCGTTTGGCGAACTGTCGCGTGCGCGTCTTGACCAGTGCGATCGTCTCATCCAGCTCGCGGCGGCCGGCCAGATGCTCTCGCACTTCGCGGTAGCCCACAGCCTGACTGGCCGTCCGCCCCAACTCGCCTCCCCTCACCAACAGCCGTTCGACCTCAGCCACGAGGCCCGCCGCGAACATGGCGTCGACGCGGCGATCGATGCGGCGGTTGAGCTCTTCGCCGGGCCAATCGAGCAAGAACACGCGACATTCGCTGGCCGGCCGACTGCGGTCGAATTGCTGTTGCCACTGACTGATCGGGCGCCCGGTGTTTGCGTGAACTTCGAGCGCGCGAATGATCCGCCGCGTGTCGTTCGCGTGTAGCCGCTCGGCTGCCTGTGGATCGACCGCCGCGAGTTTTTGGTGCAGCCAGTGCGGACCGCGCTGTCGGGCTTCTTCCGCCAGGCGGCGACGAAAGGGCCAGTCGGCCGGCGGGCCGACGAAAACGCTGCGCAACAGCGCCTTGAGATACAACGGGGTTCCGCCGACGAAGATCGGCTCCCGGCCCGCGTCGCGAATGCGTTCGACAGCCTCGGTGGCCCGGTCGACGTAGTCGGCCAGGCTGAACTCTTCACATGGATCAAGAATGTCGATCAGATGATGCGGCGCGCGCGACCGCTCTTGGGGTGTTGGCTTCGCCGTGCCGATGTCCATGCCGCGGTAGAGGGCCATGGAATCCATCGAGACGATCTCAGCGCCGATCCGCTGCGCCCATTCAATGCCCACGGACGTCTTGCCGCTGGCCGTCGGGCCGGTCAGGAACAGGCAGTCGGCGGTGGCCGGCAGCGAACTCATGGCGGTCGGGTTGTGTCGATGGTTCTTAGCAGGAGCGTCCGTCCGCGAGGAGGACCAAGGCCGGTTTTCGCGACTGGTGAGCGTCGGGAGCCGAGGCTAAGATCAGGGTTTCGGCCCTTTCCGAAGTGTGTCCCCAATCGCAGGATAGCCGGTGAGTGACGCTGGGACGATATTTGGTCGCTTGATGGCGGTGATTCACAACCGCAAGCTCCGGCCGCGGCCGGACTCGTACACCACGCGATTGCTCGACGACGGCGTCGAGGCGATCGGCGCGAAGATTACCGAAGAAGCTGCGGAAGTTGTGGAGGCCGCCGTTGAACCGGGCGAGGAAGGCCAGCGTCATCTTGTGCACGAGGCGGCCGACTTGATCTATCACCTGTTCGTGATGCTCGAACATCGCGACGTGACCCTTGTGGAGGTCGAAGCCGAGTTGACCCGCCGTTTCGGAACTTCCGGTCTGGCCGAGAAGGCATCCCGTAGCGCGGCCCAGCCGCCCGAGACGTCATGAGCAACCTGCGGATCGGCATTCCCAGCAAAGGCCGCCTGGCCGAAGTGGCGATCGAGCTGTTGCACGTCGCCGGATTGCGCTTTCGCGCGCAGAATCGCAGCCTGTTTGCGCGGGTGCGGGGGATGCCGATCGACATCACGTTTCTCCGCACCGACGATATTCCCGTTCTCTGTGCCGAGGGCGCCATCGATTTGGGAATCACCGGGGGCGACCTGGTCACCGAAAGCGGTCAAGACGTCGCGGCGCGACTGACAACGCGGCTCAAGCTGGGCTTTGGCAACTGCCGGCTGGCGATCTGCGTGCCGGACGGGAGTCCGCTGCGCGAAACGAAACAACTCGACGGGCTCCGCATCGCCACGAGTTTTCCCACCTGCACCAAAGAGTTTCTCGCCGCGCAGGGTGTTTCGGCGCATATCGTTAACCTGTCGGGTTCGGTCGAGGTGATGATCGCGCTGGGAGTCGCCGATGCGATTGTCGACCTCGTCGAAACCGGCAGCACGCTGGCAGCCCACGGGCTCCGCGTGCTGGACGAAATCGGACAATACGAAGCACTGCTGTTGCAAAACGACGCGCAGCGGCACGCAGAGACGGCCGACCGTGTGGTGCGCAGGCTGGAAGGTGTGGTGATTGCCCGCAGTTACTCGCTGCTGGAGTACAACGTGCCCCGCAGCCAACTCGCCGAGGCCGAACGGATCACGCCGGGCTACAACTCACCGACCGTGAACGCACTGGAAGATCCCGACTGGTGCGCGATCCGTGCCATGGTGCGTCGCAACGACGTGATCGGCATCATGGAGCGGCTGGAAGCGCTCGGCGCGCAGGCGATTCTCGAAACCGAGATCACCAATTGCCGGCTCTAGCAGCCTGTTGAAGAATTCAGCAGGCTGCGACGTCGCATGGATGCGACGACAAAATTGCGACGCCAGTCGCAATTTTGCGAGTGGCGAGTAGCTTCGCTGCGAGCTTCACGAGGTTGAAAACATGCCACGACGGCATTTTTCAACAGGCAGCTAGACGCCGCCGGGGCTACGGTCAGGCATCGGGCCGCTCGTGCATGAACAGTTGCCCGTCGATCATCGTCGCGACGACCGGGTCGTCGCCGCCGAACAGCAGTTCATGCGGCTCGGAGTGACCGTTGGAGGGCAGACGCACCAGCGTCAGCGCGGCGTTCTTGCCGGGTTCGAGCGAGCCCAAGGATTCACTCAGCGCCAGCGCCTCCGCACCGCATTGAGTTCCCATCCGCAGGACATCTCGGGGCGAAACGTTAGTGTGATGCCGCGCGACGTGGCGCATCTCCGCCAGCAGACTGAGATCGGGGTTCGACGCGCGGCTGTCGGTCCCCAGCGCGACGCGTACGCC
>CALKYM010000238.1 GCA_938003525.1 uncultured Planctomycetales bacterium
AGGGTGCCACTGGCTGCTCGCCAGCCAGTGTGGGTTGAATGGCCACACAAACGCTCCGCCACGTCACCGGCCCGTTGCTATTCGTTGCGTCAGTCTCAAGCTCGTTAGAACTTTCCATCTGCCCTACGTGTAGTCCTCCCGGATTGGGTGGAACACGTCGAGGGCTTTGGCTCCCTGGGGGCCGGCGACCACCATGTGTTCGACGTGGCTGGGGATGCGCCACATTTCGCCGGGGCGGATCGTGCGCTCTTCGCCGCCGATGGTAAATCGCATCTCGCCTTCCAGCATCAGGCCCATCTGTTCGTGCGGATGGCTGTGTAGTTCCACCACGGCGCCCGGTTGGAACTCGACCAGCGAGAGCATCAGGCCTTGCCCGTGCGTGGTATAGATATCGACGCCGGGAAAGATCGTGTGGTGGGCGCAGTCGCGCTTGTCGACGAAGTAGGGGTGCATGGCTTCAGGCTCCGCCGCTTGTCAGGTCTTCTTCGATTCGCAGCAGTTGATTGTATTTGGCCAGTCGCTCGCTGCGCGTGACCGAGCCGATCTTGATCATCTCGGCTGCCGTGCCGACGGCCAGATCGGCGATCGTGGTGTCTTCCGTATCGCCACTGCGGGCCGATACCACGCGGGTCCAGCCAGCTTCGATGGCCAGACGCATCGTTTGGAACGTCTCGCTCAAGGTGCCGACCTGATTGACTTTGACGAGCACGCTGTTGGCGGCGCGCGACTCGATGGCCCGACGCACCCGGTCGGGCTGCGTAGCGAGCAGGTCGTCGCCGACCAGTTGCACCTCGTCACCCAGCCGCGCGGTGAGCTGCTGCCAGGCGGGCCAGTCGTCTTCGGCCAGACCGTCTTCGATGCTGGTGATGGGAAACCGCGCGACCAGGTCGGCCAGATGTTCGATCATCTGCTCACCGCTCCAGGTCTTGCCGTGGTTGCCCAGGCGATAGGCCGCGCCGTCGTAGAAGTGCGTGGCGGCGACGTCGAGCGCCAGTGTGACGTCCGCGCCGGGTCGCAGGGCCGCCTGTTCGATGGCTTCCAGCAGCAGCTCGATGGCGGCCAGATGATCGGGCAGCCGCGGCCCGTAACCACCTTCGTCGGCCACCAGACGCCCTTCGAAACCTGCATCGGTCAGCACTTCGCCCAGGCGGCGATGGATGCGGACTAGCCACTCCAGCCCGGTGGCGAAGTCTCGGGCGGCGACCGGAATCGCGAGCACGTCCTGTACGGCGAAGTTGCCGCCGGCGTGCAGTCCGCCCGAGATCATGTTGGTCATCGGCCGCGGCATGCACGGCTGCAACTTCGAAACTTCGACTTGCAAGTCGACGAGCGCCGCGGCGAATAGCTGCTGCACGTGGCGATAGAGCGGAACGCCGCTCGACGCGGCGGCCGCATGGGCGGCGGCCAGCGATACGCCCAACAGCGCGTTCGCGCCGAGCCGTTCTTTCTGCGGCGTGCCGTCGAGCTGCAACAGCCGCTGGTCCAGGCTCGCTTGATCGCCCGCGTCATAACCGATGAGCTCGGGTGCGATGACCTTTTCGACTGACTCGACGGCCACACGCACGCCGAGTCCGTCGTAGTGCTGCGCGTCATGGTCGCGCAGTTCGTGGGCTTCCGCGGCGCCGGTGCTCGCGCCCGAGGGGACGATCGCGCGGCCGCGTGCGTTATCGGCGCAGATGATGTCGACCTCGACCGTCGGCCGCCCACGGCTGTCGAGCACTTCCCGGGCCTTGATGCGCCTGATCTCAGACATCGAGTTGGTTCGCCTTCATGCTCGCCCGCGCAGCTTCGAGGACATCGTCCCAGCATCGGGGCCGCGACCCGAAGAGCTCGCGACACCAGGATCGCACCGCGCAGCGGGGCTGTTCATCGGGCAAGTATTCAATCGTGCTCTTGCCGTCCAGCCGTGCCCACGCGCAGCCGGCCAGACAGCGAATCCCACGGGCGACCAGTTCATCGTAGGCATCCGGCCCCGCCGCCGGTCGGACTTGCGCAGCGTAAGCATCCCAGAACGCCCGCGTGAGCGCGAAGAAGGGTTCACTGTCCGGCGCGCGGTAGTAGGCCTTGAGCATGAGGTGGGCGAGAAAGAAACCGAGGTCGAACGCAGGGTCGCCGTAGTGGCCCGTCTCGTAGTCGACCATCATCAGGCCGGCGTCGAACACCAGCAGATTCTTGGGACTGAAGTCGGCGTGCACCAAGCAGTGTCGCTGATTCCAGATCTCGTCGATGAGGTCCATGAACGACGGCGCCGCCTCGGGCTGCTGCCGGGCGGTGTAGCGGAAGTACGGATCGAGCCGCAACTGATCGAACAACTCCCGGTCGTCCAGCCGCCGGGCAATTCCCGCGTCGTGCCAACTGCCCGCGTGCAGCCGCCCCAGCAGCTGCCCGCAAGCCGCAGCGATCTCGCAGTCGGCCGTGCCGTCAAGAAGCTGTTCTTTCCACACCGCGTGATCGCGCGGCGCGGCCGTCATGGCGAAGAGGTAGTTGTCGCGATCTTCGAAGAGAATCTTCGGCGTGACGACGGCTCGCCCGCTGGCGGCATCGTTCGTCGTCAGTAGCTCGGCGCAGATTCGCAGGACTTCGACTTCGCGCCAAATACGATTCAAGGGCGCAAACCACGGCGCCGCGACACGAAGCTGCTCGCGGGCCTGCTTGAGCACAAAATCGTTCTGCCCACCTGCTGGAAACGAAACGTAGAACACCTCGTTCGACACGCCGCCTGTCAGCCGCGACACTTCAAGCGGCACACCCACCGGCACGTGCCCCGCCGAGCGCAGATACTCCTCCAAGTTTTCCGCATGCAACAACAACATGCGGCCAATATCGAAGGGGCCGGAGAGGGCGTCAACGTGGGGGAGTGCTCGGTGACAGTATTGGCGCAAACAATGGACACCGTAGTTGTCGACGCCCGACAAAGCACCGTATTTTCAAGGTCAACCCGTCTGACGATCAATCCGTTGAATTCGCGCTGCAATCCCTGTTGTTGCAGCTTGCCATGAGACGTCACGAATCGCTACCGACAGAACGGGATTTTGATCCGTGGGACGGTAACCTCGACGCACAATGCGCCTGGAGGAATTTTGGCGGACTCACGCTGGAGGCGGCGATAACAAGATTTCGCGAAAACCCGTGCCGCTATCAGGAAGACTTCATGTTTATGGGCGTTCGGGCGTTCGCCTACTATTTTCCAGTCATCGAAGACTATCTGCGAACTGTACCCGATGCCGAGAGTGACGATGATCACGAGGCGTGGGTTCTCGCGCGCTGCATTCAGGCACAATTCGTCGACGACAATCTGACGCACGTTCGGCACTTGGGGCCGCGGGTGATTCAGCTAGCCGCGTTCGTGCGCGAGAATCTGCGGCGGTTTGGCGCGGATGAAGGCGAGCGGCAACGCGTTGCCGATGCCTGGGCGGAGTTGGTTCGACACGTGGAAGCGAGTGACGAACCGTAGGCGAAGGGCACGCTACGAGTGGCGACGCGGGTTATTCGGCGCTGCACTCAAACTTCGCCGCGGGTGTTGCGCAGCAACAGGTGGGAACTTCATTGGGGGCGCAGCTCCAAGTCGTGCGCGGCCTGGCGGGCGAACTGATTACCAGCGCGCACGTGAGATGCTCGCGCGATTGCCTCTTGTGCCTGCGGCACCCCGACAGGCGAGCTGTCGGGGCTACCCGCGTCTGGCGATTTCGCACTACCCCCCGCTCGCCCCTGCCTTTTCACTCTCCGCTTCGTGCGCTTCGACGGCGGCGGCGAGGCCGGGGACTTGGTTGGCTCCGGTGGGGACTTGGATGGAGGAGTCGGCGAAGTCGTCGCCGACGGGTTGGTAGCGGCCGCCGAGGTGTTCGGCGAGGAAGGCTTCCATCACGGCGAAGAAGGCCAGGTTGTTGTCGGGCCGGGCGAAGCCGTGACCCTCGTCGGGGAAGAGGACATAGGTGACCGGGATATTGTGCTTCTGCATGGCGCTGACGATCTGGTCGCTCTCGGATTGTTTCACCCGCGGGTCGTTGGCTCCTTGCCCGATGAGCAGCGGCCGCACGATCTGGTCGACGTACGTCAGCGGTGAGCGGCTTTTGAGGAAGGCTTTGCCCTCGTCGGTGGTGAAGTCGCCGACGCGGTCTTTGAACATCTGAATGGCCGGCTGCCAGTAGGCGGGAATCGTGGAGAGCAGCGTGAGGATGTTCGAGGGACCGACGATGTCGACGCCGCAAGCAAAGACCTCGGGCGTCATCGTCAGCCCGACCAGAGTGGCGTAGCCGCCGTAGCTGCCGCCGGCGATGGCGATCTGGTCTTTCGCGGCGACGCGCTCGGCGACGGCCCAGTTCACCGCGTCGATCAGGTCGAGGTGCATCTTGCCGCCCCACTCCTTGTTGCCGGCGTTGGCGAACTCTTTGCCGAAACCGGTCGAGCCGCGGAAGTTCACCGAGAGGACCGCGTAGCCGCGGTTGGCCAGCAACTGGTCCAGCGGGCTGTAACCCCACGAATCGCGCGACCAGGGGCCGCCGTGTACCAAGAGCACCATCGGCAGCGGTTCTTCGGGCCGCGCGTCGCCGTCGGTGTCCGATCCCGGTGGCAATGTCAGGTAGCTGACCAGTTCCAGTCCGTCGCGGGCTTCGATCAGCACCGGGTGCATCTGGGCCAGCGGCAAGCCTTCGAGATCCTGCCGGTTGGTGAACAGGAACGTCGTTTCGTTGCTCTCGCGGTCGAAGTGGTAGTAGCGGACCGGGCCGTTGTCCATCACGAAGGCCACGATCCAGTGCCGGTCGTCGAGCGACTTGCTGGCGACTTGCAGTTCGCCGTCGGCCACGCTCTTAAGGTGTTCGAGATCGGCCGCGACCTCGTCGTCGAACACCTGCCACTCACGGCGGGCGTAGGTGAAGTTCACGGCCTGAATCGTCTTCTCCGTGGGATGAGCCAGCGCGCCGCTCACATCGGCCTTGTCGCTGGAGGCGATTGTCTCTTGTTCGCCGGTCTTCAGGTCGAGAGCGACGAGCGCGGCGG
The DNA here is from genome assembly GCA_938003525.1 of uncultured Planctomycetales bacterium. Taxonomy (GTDB): domain Bacteria; phylum Planctomycetota; class Planctomycetia; order Pirellulales; family JAEUIK01; genus CALKYM01. The sequence goes on from CALKYM010000238.1 coordinate 4,999, forward strand.
TGTCCCGGCCGCGGCTGTCGAGCATGTAGAGCGTCTCGCCCGACTTGTCGAAGCCGGCGGGCGAAGTGGTGAGCGTGTCTTCTTGCGGGATGGTGGCGTAGGGCTCCCAGCCACCTTCGCCGTCGGCCTTCACCACCTGCGTGCTGCCATCGGGCGAAAACCGCATGGCGAACCGCACGTCGTAGTCGTCGTCGATAATGAAGCCCAAGAAGCCCTCGTTCTCGACGACCAGCGTGCGGGCGCCGGTTTCCAGATCGACGCGGTAGAGGTCGTGCAACTGGGCATTGCGGTCGTTGAGCCCGATGAGAATCTCACCGGGATGCTTGTGGCTGACACCTTCAATCTGTGCGGCGACGCCCTCGAGCGGCGTGAGATCCTTGGTGTCGCCCGTCTTCAGGTTCACGACGTAGACGTGCCAGTCTTCGTCGCCGCCGACGTCTTGCAGGTAAACGATGTGTTCGTTACTGAAGGCCCAGAAATAGGTGCGGATGCCGCGCTCTTTGTCGTCTGTCACCGGCTTCGCTGCGTCGGGATCGTCCAGCGGCCCGACCCAGACGTTGAGCACGTCGTTGACCGGTGCCAGATAGGCGAGTTGCTGGCCGTCGGGGCTGATGCGCGCGGCGGCGCGATCGGGATTGCCGAAGAGGATGTCGCGGGGGATGAGTTCGACCTGGCCCGGTTTGTTGGCGCCCGGCCCGGCGGCCTGTACTTTCGTGCGCGGTTTGGGCAGCGTGTCCTGCGCCCAACTGGCGGTGGCGGCGGCGAAGACGATGCCCGCCAGGAGAGCGACGCGTCGCGCGGCGCTGGGCCGCTGGTGGATCCGCTGCATGGTTCTGATGCCTCCGTGGTCTGCGGCCAGGCCGCG
>CALKYM010000239.1 GCA_938003525.1 uncultured Planctomycetales bacterium
AGTGGCACCCTCGCACGAGACGCGACTCGAAGCGGGTCGTATTGAGCGAGGAGACCAAATCATGCGTGAGCTGCGAGGCAAGAGGGTGCTGATTACCGGGGCGGGTCGCGGCATCGGCCGCGCGCAAGCACTGGCGTTCGCTGCAGAAGGCGCCGTCGTGCTGGCCACCGATTTGGCCGAAGACGTGCTGGAGCCCCTGGCGGCCGAGATTCGCGATGCAGGGGGCGAGCCGCACACCTACGTGCTCGACGTGACGGATGAAGAACGCATTCACGACTTGCGCGAGCAGATCAACGCCCAACACGGCCCGATTGATTGTCTGGTGAACAATGCGGGCGTCGTGTTCGGCGGTTCGTTTGCCGACGTGCCTTTGGAGAAACACCTGCTGACCTACCAGGTGAACACGCTGGCGTTGATGACGATGACGCACATCTTTCTGCCGGACTTGATCAGTCGCAACGAAGCACACATCGTGCAGATCGCCAGCGCCAGCGGCTATGTCGGTCTGCCGTTTGGCTCGACGTACGCCTCGAGCAAATGGGCCGTGATCGGCTTCGCCGAGTCGCTGCGACTGGAGCTCCAGCAACTCGGGCACGAGCACGTGGGCACGACGACCGTTTGCCCCAGCTACATCAACACCGGCATGTTCGACGGCGCCGCGCCGCCGAAGATGACCCGGATGCTCTCGCCCAATGGCATCGCGCGGCGGGTAGTAACCGCGGTGAAGAAGAATCGTCCGATGCTGATCGTGCCACCGCTGGCCAATTTGGCGCCCATGATGCGCGGGCTGTTGCCGCTGCGGATGCTCGACGCCGTCGGCGGCATCTTCGGCATGAACACCAGCATGCAACAGTGGCGCGGACACAACCAGGCCAAGCCCGAGCGTGAGCCCGTCAGCAAGCACGTGGGCAGTTGACTACTATTATCACGCTATCCAGCGCGACCTAAGGCTCGCGCCGAGGGGAAGTAGCCACCGATAGGGAGCCGTCACTTCCAGGGAGTGGTTTGACCGATGGGGCGTGGTCTCCTGACCGCTCCCCCGAAACGTGTGGGACTTGGCAGCCCATGCGTGCTTGCGGTCAGGAGACGGCAGCACATCGCACAAAGCGCATCGTTTCGCCCCGCTTTTTCCGGGCTGTCCGGCAGGCTTGCTACCGCGTGTTCGGCTGTATAGTGGCGGCGGAGGGCGATTTTCCGGCTACGGATGAATCGCACAGCCAACTGGTGGGGTACTGCCGAATAGAGGCCACAATCGGCGCCGCATCCGGCGCGGTTAAGCCGTAGAATTCAGTTGGGGATGCGGTTCGCGACGGTTCCCCCCGCCGCAGCACGACCGCCGACCTATTGCCTCCTGCACCGCTAGCGGCCCTGTCGATTGGTCGCCACTCGGGGGCCCAGGCACGAAGGGGGGTCTAGCGCTGGCTCGAGACCAAAGGACGGCCGTCCAGCGCCCCATTTCTCCAGGAGGAACAGTCATGCGCAGCGTGGTAGCCCTGTTGTTGGCCCTGTCGCTTTGCGTTACCGCCGTAGCGGCCGACAAGGCGACGTCGATCGGCCGCGAGATCGAGAACTTCTCGTTGCAGGATTTCCACGGCGAGTGGCACGCCTTGGCCGACTACGAAGCCAGCCAGTTGGTCGTCGTGGCCTTTCTCGGCACTGAGTGCCCGTTGGCCAAACTCTACGCGGCGCGGCTGCAGGAACTGGCCGATGAGTACGCCGACCGCGGCGTGACGTTCATCGGCGTCGATTCCAACCGCCAGGATTCGATCACCGAGATCGCCCACTACGCCCGCGTGCACGAAGTCGACTTCCCGCTCTTGAAGGACGTCGGCAATGAAGTGGCCGATCAGTTCGGCGCCGAGCGCACGCCGCAGGTGTTCGTGCTCGATGGCGACCGCACGGTTCGCTACATGGGCCGGGTCGACGATCAGTACGGCATTGGTTCGAGCACCGGCTATGCCCGCACCGATATTCGCCGCCGCCATCTGGCCGAGGCGCTCGATGAGCTGTTGGCCGGCGAGCGCGTGAGCCAGCCGGTGACCGACGCGCCCGGTTGCATCATCGGCCGGGTTCGCGAAGCCGACCTGACAAGTGAAATCACCTACTCGAATCAGATCGCGCGGATCTTGCAGCAGCACTGCGTCGAGTGCCACCGCGAAGGACAGATCGCGCCGTTTGCGCTGACCGACTATGAAGAGGTGGCCGGCTGGGGCGAGATGATGGCCGAGGTGGTTCGCGAGCAGCGGATGCCGCCCTGGCATGCCGATCCCCGCTACGGCGTCTTCTCCAACGACCGCAGCATGACGCAAGAAGAGAAAGATCTGCTCTACGCCTGGGTCGCCAGCGGCGCGCCTGAAGGTGATCCTTCGCAACTGCCCGAGCCGATCGAATATCCCGAGGGTTGGCAGGCCGGCGAACCGGAGCAGGTGTTCTACATGGACGACGAGTCGTACACGGTGCCTGCTGACGGCGTCGTCGAGTATCAGTATTTCTACGTCGACCCGGGCTGGACTGAAGACCGCTGGGTCAAGTCGACCGAGTGCTGGATCGGCAATCGCCGCGTGGTGCATCACATCTTCGTGTTCGCCGTTCCGCCTGACGTGCCCATCGAACCCTGGGACGGTGCGCAGGAGCGCGGCGAAGCCGTGGCCAATAGTTTCGGCGTCACGCAACTCATCGGCGGCGCTGCGCCCGGTACGCCGCCCATGGACTACCCGATTGAAGGCATGGCGGCCTATTTGCCCGCCGGCACGAAGCTGTTGTTCCAGATGCACTACACGCCGATTGGCCACGAGGTCGAGGATCTCAGCGGTATCGGCTTCCGCTACTGCGACGGGGAAGAGGTCCGCCACACGGTGCACACGAACCTGGCGATCAACGTCGGCTTCCGCATTCCGGCCGGCCATGCCGAGTACCCGGTGAAGTCGGAGCGGAGCTTCCGCGAAGACGCCCTGCTGCTCACGTTTGCCCCGCATATGCACTTGCGCGGCAAATCGTTCCGCTACGATCTGCACTACCCCGACGGCACGGTCGAAACACTGTTGAACGTGCCGCAGTACGACTTCAACTGGCAGATGGTCTATGCGCTGGCCGAGCCGAAGTTCGTGCCGGCCGGGTCGACGGTCCGGTGCCATGCGACGTTCGACAACTCGGCCGACAACCTGGCCAATCCTGATCCCACCATGGACGTCACCTGGGGCGATCAGACGTGGGAAGAGATGATGATTGGCTGGATGACCGAGTCGACCGACATCGACTACTCGCAGCTCGACCCGGCGGACTGGCGGACGACGCGGTTCCTGGCAGCCTACGAGGAGAAGCCGCCGCGGGTTGGCAGCTTGTTGAAAAGAGCGGCGGCCCGCTGCGTGGGCGACGCTGAAGAGACGACCAAGTTCCTCGAACGGTTCAAGCGCGTGGTGCCGCAAGTCGATCGCGTTTGCATTGGCGTCGTCGAGGACGACACGTTCAAGTTCCTTTCGGTCGCCCAAGCTCCCGTGTTCTTGCCGCGGCTGGGCGATGAGGCGGTCACTTATCCGGCCGCTTCGTCAACCTTGGCCGAATACGCCGGCGGCAGCGAAACGGTCGTGAACAACGACCTGCAGTCGACCGCTGGCGACGACATGTTGCGGATGAGTTCGGCCATGGCCTCCAGCCTGCACGTGCCGATCGAGATCGACGGTCGCCCGGCATTGGCCAGCTTCTGGAGCAGCGAGCCGGACGCCTTCCCCGAGCCTGCCGTCGAGATCATCCAGGAAGTCGCCGCCGGGATTGGTTCGCGATAGCCGACCACTTGGCAAGACGCCAACCATAACGCTCCAGCAACAGGCCGGCGCCGCCCACGCGGTTCGCCGGCCTGTTTTGTTTTCGCTACGGCCGTTTTGAGAAGCAAACCTCGCCTCCTAAAATGCCGGCCGTCGACGCGGTGCGAACGAATGGCAATTGATACGGTGGTCTGCCACAAAGGGTGCCACTGGCTGCTCGCCAGCCAGTGCCGTGGCCGCTTACCGAGACAGGCGAATATCAACGGCGTCTCAAAAAGGACACAAGAGCAACGGTTCGATTCCCAACAATCTAGGGATCCACGGATGGCCGCACTACAACCGAAATGTCCCGATTGGTAATGACGCCCGCATCGACGTAGCCGTGGAGTGCAAGATGTGGGCACTGGCTGACGAGCAGCCAGTGGCACCTGACGGCTATCTTTTAGCGGGCGTGTCCGGCACATCGTACCTGTATGATCATTCTCTAGCGCTGATTCCAGATTCATCTCATGACGTCTGCCGATACGCTCGAAACCCATCTCTCGCATTTTGGGCTGCGGCAGTTTCGTCCGGGTCAGCGGGATGTGATCGAGACGGTCATGGCGGGGCGCGACTGTCTGTGCGTGATGCCGACCGGTGGGGGCAAGAGCCTCTGTTACCAGTTGCCGGCGGCCGCCGGCGTGGGCCTGACGGTGGTCGTCTCGCCGCTGATCGCGCTGATGAAGGATCAGGTGGATCAACTGGCGGCGATCGAGCGGCCGGCGACCTATATCAACAGCACGCTGGCGCCCGACGAGATCGACGCGCGGCTGGAGGCCATGACGCGCGGGGACGTGGAGATCGTGTACGTTGCGCCCGAGCGGTTTCGCAGCGGCAAGTTCCTGGCGGCGATTGGCCGCGCGCGTCCTGCGCGGCTGGCGATTGACGAGGCCCACTGCATCAGTGAATGGGGTCACGACTTTCGCCCCGACTACGCGCGGCTGGGCGTGGCGCGGCGACGTCTCGGCAAACCGCCCACGATCGCGCTGACGGCTACGGCTACGCCCGACGTCCGCGCGGACATCGCGCGTCAACTCGATCTGGACGATCCGCGCATCTTCGTGACCGGCTTTGCCCGGGAGAACCTGGAGTTCTCCGTGGCGCTGGCCAACAACGGCGCGCAGAAGCAGCAGTTGCTGTTGGACCTGATCGAAGACACGCCCGGAGCGGGCATCGTCTACGGCTCGACGCGGAAGCGCTGCGAAGAGGTGGCCGAGTTGATTCGCGCCAGCACCTCGCGGCGGACCGTCGTCTATCACGCCGGACTGGAGCTCGACGCGCGGCGCCGCGCGCAAGAAGATTTCATGCAGTCGCGGGCCGAGATCGTGGTGGCGACCAACGCCTTCGGAATGGGCATCGACAAGCCCGACGTGCGGTTCGTCGCGCACTTCAACATGCCCGGCTCGCTGGAGGCCTACTATCAAGAGGCCGGCCGCGCGGGGCGCGACGGGCAGCCATCGCGATGCCTGCTGCTTTATAGCGCGGGCGATCGCTACATCCAGGAGTTCTTCATCGACAACGCGCACCCGCCGCCGCAGGTCGTGGCGCAGGTGTACGAGTTTCTTCGCGGGCTGGATGATGATCCGATCGAACTGACGCTGGAGGACATCAAAGACAACCTGCGGCTTTCATTGGGCGCGGAAGCGGTAGGAACGGCCGAGCAGATTCTCGAGCGCGCGCGAGTGCTGCGGCGACTCGATGCGCGGGAGAACATGGGCGTGCTGCGGATCGAAACTCCGCACGCCACGCTCGTCGACCTGCTGCCGCGGGCCGCGACCGTGCGGCGGCGGGTGCTGGCGGCCGTCGAGACGTTTGTCGGACCGCGGCGTGGCGAAGTCGTGTACTTTCGTCCGCAGGCGCTGGCCGAGCGCTTGGAAATGAGCGTCGCCAACTTGAGTCGCGCGCTGCGCGATCTGCGAGACGTGAGCGGGTTCGAATACGTGCCTCCGTTTCGCGGCCGGGCCATCCAGATGCTGGTGCGCGACAAGCCGTTCGATGCGCTCGAGATCGATCTCGATGCGCTGGCCGCACGTCGCGATGCGGAGTATGACAAGCTCGATCGCGTGGCCGCCTACGCCAACGGCCGCGACTGCCGACAGCGCGGGCTGCTGGAATACTTCGGCGACCCGGAAGCGACCGATTGTCAGCGGTGTGATAACTGCCAGCGCACCGGATCGCGCAGCGATAGCACGGCCGCGCTGAGCACGACAGCGACGGCCGATGCGGCGGAAACGGTGCGCCGCGTCTTGCAGGCGGTGGCGGCCTTGCGGCAGCGATTCGGCAAAGGCCGCATCGCCCAGATGCTCACCGGCTCGACGGCCGTTGAAGTCGAACAAGCCGGCCTGACGCGACAAGACCACTACGGGCTGCTGCGCGACTGGAAACAGACGCAGGCCTCTGAGTTGCTCACGGCACTGGTCGCGACGGGGATGCTCGAACAACACGAACCGCAACCGCGGCGACCCATCGTGCGGCTCAGCAGCAATGGCGCGCAGTTCCTCCGTGAGTCGGGCGATGCGGAACAGCCGGTCGATCTCGACGATTCCATCATCACGCTCTTTGCCCGCATTCGTGGCGGGGCGAAACCCGAGGCGGGCGCGGAAATTGCCGCCGGCGCAAGTATGTCAGCCGGCGATGGCGAGCTCCGCGACCGGCTGCGCGACTGGCGGCGCGAGCGAGCCGCCGAAGAGAACGTGCCGGCCTATCGCGTGCTGACCAACGCTGCCATCGATGCCATTGCGGCGGCGCAGCCGACGACGCGCGAGGCGTTGGCCGAGATGCCCGGGATTGGTCCTCACAAACTGAAGTGTTACGCCGGCGCGATTCTCGATCTCGTCGGTGTCGGCCAGGCAACCGAGGCGGCCGCGGTCCAATCGGCTGCGCCGCAGCGCGCCGTCGAAATGCAGGAAACAACACGCCCCGCGCTCGAATCGTCCAGCGACGATGAACAGCAGCCCGAGCACTACTGGACATGGCAACTCATCGAGCGCGGATTCACGCTGGCCGAGTGTGCCGCCGTCCGGCGGATAAGCCGCGCGGCAATCATCGAACAGGTTCTCGCAGCCGCCCGGGCGGATCTGAACATCGATTGGCAACGATTGCTGGGGCCGTTTCCCGGCGAGTCATCGGCCGGCACGTCGGCTCTCGACGCCGCGGCTGGCCAACTCACTCAGCACATCGGTCAAGAACTTCCGCCTGAGACAGCGCGAAGCGTCATTGAACGCTGGCGGAACGCGGGCGGCTAGTTTCCGAACGCGCGGCCATGCTCGGTGCCGCTACAATGGGCACGCAGACGGGCTCGACTGTCGCCCAAATCTTGCACTTTGCACGTATATAACATCGACTGGAGCCCTCGTGACACCAGCAAGGAGAGTCGCCGATGCGTCGCCTTCTACCTCTTCATCGCGCCGTGCTCAGCGTTGCCGTGGGACTCCTTTCGATCGCGCCGCTTGACGGCACGGCCCGTGCATCCGACCCGCAGAAGTTGGCCGCGCAGGTTGAGATTCGCCGCACCGAGTATGGCGTGCCGCACATCAAGGCCGAGACGTTGGAGGCGGCCGCGTTTGGGCTGGCGTACTGTCAGGGGCAGGATCACGCGGAGAACATCCTGAACAGCATTCTGCGGGCCCGCGGCGAATTGGCTTTGCACTTCGGCGGCGAAGGCAACGTGGCGTCCGACTTTCTGCACCGGCAGTATCGCGTGCACGCGCGGGCGGCGGAGACCTTTCATCGGCTCGACGCAGACTATCGCAGCATGGTCGAAGGCTTCTCTGCCGGACTGAACTACTACGTCGAGCGGCATCGCGAGCAGCTTCCGGATTGGGTGCCGCATGTCACGCCGCACGACGTGGCCGCGCATGGGCTGGCCGGCGTGGCCCGCTTCGCCTTCAATCGCGCGCGGATCGTCGATCGCTTCTTGCGGAGTCAGGGCGATCTGGCAGATGCTGATGTCGCGGGTAAACACGACGACATGCCGCTGGGCTCAAACATGATCGCGCTGGCGCCCGAGCGCACAACCAGCGGACATGCGATTCTGCTGGGCAATCCGCACCAGGCGTGGTCGCAGGTGGCCACCTACTACGAAGCACACCTCACCGTGCCCGGCGAGTTGGACTTCTACGGCTCGACGTTTGTCGGGCGGCCGGTGTTGACGACCGGCTTCAATGCCAACCTCGGCTGGTCGCACACCGTGAACTATCCCGACTTGGAAGAGATCTACGCGTTGGACGTCGATCCCCAGCGGGCAGACCACTACCTGTTCGACGGCGGCAGCCTGCCGATTACGGCAGAGGAAGCCGTGGTCCGCGTGCGGGAAGAGGGCGGCATCGGCGAGCGACGGCGGACATTTTGGTACACGCCGCTTGGGCCCGTGATTCATCGCGCGGCGGAAAAGATCTACGTCCTTCGCTCAGCGGCCTACGACGAATTCCGCTCGTATCAGCAGTGGCTGCGGATGGCGCAAGCCGACGATCTGGAATCGTTTCGCGATGCGCTGGCCATCGGCGCAATTCCGATGTTCAACATCTGCTACGGCGACCGCGAGGGGAACATCTTCTATCTATGGAACGGGATGGTGCCCGACTTGCCGCATCCGCCGCACGACGCGGAGGCGGTTGCCGCGGCGGGCAGCGATCAGATCTGGACGCGCTTTCATCCGCACGACGAGTTGATGCAACTGGTGAATCCGCCGGGTGGCTACGTGCAAAATTGCAACTCGCCGCCGTATCTCACCAATCTGCACGCGCCGCTGGATCGCGCGAAGTACGCGGCGCATTTTCCGCGCAACTTCCTCGGCCTGCGAACGCAGCACTGTCTGGAACTTGTTCATAACGAGCGCAAGTACAGCCTCGACGATATTGTCGAGCTGAAACACAGCCCGCGGATGCTGCTCGCCGAAAGATTGAAAGACGACCTGCTCGCCGTGGTCCGCGAACAGCAGCCCTCGGGCAAGGTGGCCCGCGCTGTCGAGCTGCTGACCCATTGGGACAACACAGCGCGGGCCGAGAGTCGCGGCAGCGTGCTGTTCGCCGAGTGGTGGAAGCAGTACTCGCCCGATGGCCGCTACCAGGGTTTTGCCGAAGATTTTGATCCCGAGCATCCTTTGGCAACTCCGCGGGGATTGGAGCATCCGGGACGGGCGGTCGAAGCGCTGTTGGAAGCGATTGATTCAGTCGAGGAACGCTACGGCGCGATCGACGTGACGTGGGGCGACGTGCATCGCGTGCGGCGGGGTGAGGTGGACGTGCCGGTCAGCGGCGGGAGTGGGTTTCTGGGGTGCTTTCGCGTGCTGGGCTTTCGCGATGAACCCGATGGCAAGCGCGCCGTCAGCGGGGGCGATAGCTGGGTCTTCGTCGTCGAGTTCGGACCGCAGGTGCGGGCGCGAACGGTGATCGGCTACAGTCAAAGCGAAGTGCCCTCGTCGCCTTACTTCTCGGATCAATGCGAGATGTACGCCCGGGGCGAGATGAAACCCGCGGCGTTCACCGAAGAAGAGATCGCCGCGGCGTTGGTGGAGCGCTACCGGCCGGGGGAAGAGTAGCCGGCGATGGTGCGCGGCAAAGGATTTAACAGGGCGGGCCCTGACCTACGAAAAGGTGCGCGCGTACGTCCAGACAGTTTTGCACTCTTCAGAATTCGCGAGCCAAAAATTTGCGCGCCGCGGCCGCTGGGGCTTTCGGCGGTGGTTCGG
>CALKYM010000240.1 GCA_938003525.1 uncultured Planctomycetales bacterium
GGAAAGTCAGTGTTTCAACGATGCCGCAGCGATCAAACGATTTCCAAGCATTGGTACACCGCATTGAATCAGTCTTGCACGATGCACCAACCAGCGTCGAAGAATCAGTTCTCGTGCCGAATGAGACGACTGGCAAGACCGAAGAAATTGACATCGTTGTGTCGTTTGAAGTCGGCGGCCGCACGTATCGCACTGGCGTTGCGGTGCGACAGCGAGCCCGCGACAAGGGCGATAAGGAATGGATCAGGGCGTTGGCTGCCCAGCGTACCGAATGCAAACTCGATCGAATCGTTGCTGTCCACTCTCGAGGGTTTGGCGACTCGGCGCGCTCGCTCGCCAAGAGTCACAACATCGAACTCATCCACCCCGCTGCAATAAATGACGATGAGCTTCGCAATGCACTATTGCCGGTGGACGGCGTTGAAATCTGTCGCCTTCGGTTTCATTCTCTGGGCTTTCAATCTAATGACACCACGCTCACGGGCGACTTGAATCCAACGCTATTGTGCGTTCCTGGCCGGGCAGCATACGACATGGCCGCGCTGTACGATCTGGTGCAGATCGCATTGCAGCGCGACGTGCCAAGAGTCTCCGAATCGAGCCAGCAGTTGGATTCAGGCAGACTGCTAAATATACGGTTTCGCACTCCGCTGAAAGCAGGGACAGAAGTTGAAGTAGATTCCGGAGAGCGCCATTCGGTGACGTACATGGTCGGCAGCGTCGAAATGCAGCGCGTTCGCGCGACCTTCGGCGATACCAACGTTGTCAACTACGGCGGCAGGCCCGTGTTGTCCGGCAAGGGAGACCTTCCTGCGAGTTATTTAACAACTGTTCCGGTCGGCGACGGTCAAGTGAAGGTGGCAGCAAGGGTGTTGATGGATCCAGGGCCTTCACCCGTAGCTCTCGATTTCCCAGATCTCAGAATTGAGGACCTGGGCTAGCTTCTGTGGCGTTTTCCGGCTGGTGGTGGTCGCCCAACTAGTCCAGCCGCTTACGTCTACTCTACCGGCCCAGACGCCATCAAAGGTTGTGTATCCATCAGCCCACGCGACGGTTGGCTTGCAGCTTTGAGTGCGCGCGAGGATGGACCGGGGCGTTGCGGCCACAGTTCGGGGCTCGCGTTCACGAGCGACCCGGCCTGCCTCCGGACAACTCGCGAACAAACTCGCCTACATACCGCACCACCGGCTTCCAGGCGATGGTGATCACGATGCCCATCACGAGCAGTTGAATGTGTTCGGCGATGCCGTCGAGCGGGACGTTGGCCAGCGCGTGGGCGATGATGAGGGGGATGAGCGTGCCGGTGCGGTGGAAGTAGTAGCCCCAGATGGCCGAGCCGAGGAAGAGGCTGGCGAGCATGCCGAGGGAGAGGATCGTCAGTTGGTGGTATTGGCCGTGGCTGACGGTGAAGAGCGCCGCGGTGAGCAGGATGCCGCCGATCGGTCCATAGTCTTCGCTCAGTCGCGTCTGGATGTAGCCGCGAATCAGGAGCTCTTCGAAGACGGGCGGGAGGACGAAACTGCTGGCCGCCATGAACAGCCAGAAGCCCGGCGTCCACGGCTGGTCGAGCACCCACCAGTGCGCGGCGCCCTCGCCCAGCGGCAGGTAGCGGTTCAGCAGCAGCAACAAGTCGGGCAGAAACACCAGCGCCCACAACACGACGCCGGCGGTGAACAGTCGCCCGACGCTATGCCCGGCCGTCGTGATCCCGTAAGACACAAGCGTCCTTCGCCGCCGCAGCCAGCCCATCGCGAAGGCCAGAGCGAACATCACGCCGAACTTGATCGTCAGTTCGGCCGCCGCCACGCCGGAAAGCGCAACGAAATCGATCCCCTCCTTCGTCGGACCGGCGGCCAATGCTTCCTTATAGGTCCGCACGCCCCAAAGCAGCCGCACCTGCCGCGCCAGCAGACTGCCACCGATGAACACGGCCAG
>CALKYM010000241.1 GCA_938003525.1 uncultured Planctomycetales bacterium
CACTAGCAACATCCAACTGTGTTCATTGTTCGCAGCAGGGTGGCTCTTTTTCAAACGCGATATTCGGGGGCTTCGCGAGCAGACAACTAGCCGTCATCAGCGGGCCGTGGCCTCGCTCTCATCGCGCCACAGTTGCCGCCGGAGCTTGGGGAAGAGCTGCAGGGCGTTGTCGCGGAGAATCTGGCGTCCGATTCGCAGGGCGTGGACTTCGAGCAGTTCGCCACCAGCCACTTTGTCGGCCAGTGCGTCGGCCAGACACTGTCGGGTGAACTGGGTGGCGGCGTAGATGCCTTCGGCCTGCACGGTATCGGCGCCCCACATGATGCGGTCGGACGACATGGTTTCGAGCCACTCTTTGTAGGCCCGCCGGGCCATGGTGTAGCTCAGCATCGGCATCCAGCAGGAGTCGACCCACACGTTGCGGTGCCGCATCGCGATGGCCCCCGTTTCGCCCACCCAAGGGTAACCGCCATGAAAGAGAATGAACTTGGTGCTGGAATTCGCCTGAATCACGTTGAGAAGATTCATCGGGTTCGATCCTTGCAGGCGACCGTGCCCGGTGTGAATCTGAAACGGCAGCTCGTACTTCGCGCTGAGTTTCACGACGTGCCAGAACATGAAGTCCTCGAACTCGGCCAGTTGCGCGGCAGAGAGGTCGGCGGCGGGCTTGCCGTAAGCTGCTGCGGCACGCTCCTGCGGCACATTCTCGTAGCGCAGCGTCCGCTGATAAGCCTGCGTCGACTTGAGGCAGACGGCATCGGCCGCCACAGCTTCTTGAAAGATCATCTCGACCACGTGCAGATAGTCGTCGAGTGAACCGGTCGCCAGGCCGCGCTGCTCGGCGAAGACATAGGGGCTATCGAGCGGGCTGGAGAACTGGCTGGGGTGCGTGCCCGACATGAGCGTCGTCACGTTGAGCACCGGCACCGAGAACTGATAGGCGCGCTCGAACTGCAAGCGGGCCCAGTAGGCGTCGATGAACATCAGCTCGATATTGGCCCGGCGGGTGATGACATCGATCAGCCACTCGTCGTCCTGGTAATTGGCAAAGATCTGCGCGTTGAGCTGCCGGGCTTGTTCGTCGGTGATCGTGTCAAAGTCGACGCCGTACAAGTCGCGAAACGCCGGCAACAGGTAGCGGTAAAAGCTCGCCGCGCGGGCATTGTCGAAGTCGTTGCGCGCAGTGACCCACCAATCATCGAACGCCATCCCTTCGGCCCACGGCGTCAGCGGGCCGATTTGCGGATAGTAGCTGCCTGCGAAAATGCTGTGCAGCGTCATGCCGCGACCCCGGTCGGTCGCGTCCATGTTCGGCAACTGATCGAAGGGGCGCAGATGATCGTGCGTATCGATGGCCGGCACCGCGTCGAGTGACGCCTTGATGCGCGCGTAGATGGCGGCGCGATCCGTGTCTTCGCAGCGGGCCGTCGCGTTGGACAGCAACGCGCACAGCACAAACCCGAGGGCGAGTCGGGCATCAAGAGGCCGGATGAATTGCGGATGTGACATGACGTGGATGCTCCTCAAGGTCGAGACCTGGCCGACACCCATTCATCGCGAACACGCGACCGGGATGCGCGCCGCGATTATCGGCCGGGCGCGTTGAGGAGTCGAGCGCTCCACGCGCGAGTCTGGTGAGATCCAATGAGGCGGGCGGCGCTCACGGACTGAAAAAGAAGTTGACCGCCAGGATGTGGTTGCTGCGGTCATCGCCGGCGGGGATGTGGATGGCCTGGTTGAGGTAGCCGACTTCCACGCGCCAGGGACTGTCGGGATCGCACTTGAAACCGCCGCCGACGAACACGCGGTTCTGATTGAAGCCGGCCCGGGCGCCCCAGTCCGTATCGTTGAGGTGGAAGAAGACTTCGTCCCAGAGGACAAACGTCAGCCGGGGGTGGTTGGGCAGCGGGCGATGGGCGCGGAGGAACTGGCGAAACCGCCAACCGGTGTCGGAGCCCGTCTCGATGAATCGCTGTTCAAGTCGCGGACGGAGGGCGAACGTGAAATCGCCGCAGGTCTGCGACCAGGTAATCTGCTGCCAGATGCGGTGCTCGTCGAAATCGCCGGCAGTGAGCGGCGAAGTGCGGATCCACCCGTAACCGGCCCAAAGCGTGGCGCGGTCGGTGAGGGAGTAACCAATACCGGGGCGGACGATGCTTTGATTGAAGCCCTCGGCATCGTCGAGGAATCGCGCGTGCCCGTCGAACCACCACCGCCAGCGCTCACCGCGCGTCCCAGGCTCGAAGAAGTCGCCATTGGCGAACAGCGCCGTCCAGAAGCCGGCATCGTCGACGGTTTCTGAGCGGGCAGGCTTTGATGCCAGCGCGGCGACGACGAGGAAACAGATGGTGGCGATAAGAAAATGACGCATCATCGGTGAACGTATTCGGTGGCGCAGTAAAGGGTCGATGCGGAGTGAGTTGTGAGTAGCTGCAAGCCGTTGCGCAGGGACCTCAGCCAGCTTCATGTGCCATCGACGATCGCGCGTTGCGGTTGCAGTTGAACCCGTCGAGTCCGCACAACGCGCACGGCAGTTCGTGTGCTAGCACTGCCAGCGGGGAGAATCACGCCCTAACGGCGTCCCAAACCGTCAGGTTTGCCAGCGACGTTTGGGTGCGGTTCATGTCCTGAGCAAGTGCGGCGCTCTAGACTGCGCGATGGTGATTGCGCCTGCGACAAGCGCGAGACAGGAAAAAAACGGGAGTCGGCACGGAGATAGTAGTTGCCGCCGCTGGGTCGGCGTTGGTGACGACGAGTGAGCCAATCGTGCTTGTGTCGCGACGACTAGATCGGGCGCCGCGAGACGGTAAAGTTCATTGGGCGACCGATTGTCTCCGTTCGCGCAGGTCAATCATGGCTGGTCGAGTGTATCCGCGTTAGCCGTCGAAACCAACCCAGAACGACGCAGGCGACGACGGCCATCAGGCTGGCGAGGGTGTTGAACAGGACGTCGACCCACTCGAAGCCGCGGCCGGG
>CALKYM010000242.1 GCA_938003525.1 uncultured Planctomycetales bacterium
GCATCCGAAAAGAACGCACCGCTAGTGCCTGCGAACGATGAGCCTGAACCGGGGCCGAACGCAAATCCACCAAGGATCCCAAACTGCGACGCCGTGTTGTAGATGCTCGTGCGGCTCTCCTGCACTAGGGAGCTGGAGGGCGTTGGGTCAGTTTCGACTTCGATGCCGCGGGGGTCTTCACGCGGTTCATCAGCCTCGCGATCGGCGTCCTCGGCATCGGAGCCACGCTGCTTGTCAGGTGCCACCTCTCCAGGCACGTTAAGCAGTGGATCGAGCTCGACGGCCGAGAGTTTCCGAAATCGGCTCGCGGTGGCGGTACTGGCCAGCCGTGAATGGGTGCCGTCGACCTCCCAAGTGGAGGGCGGTACGGAATCCGTTGTCAGGCTAAGCTCTCCCGTCTGGCCGGCGCGCAGTGTGTCGCCGGCGTTCAAGTTCAAGGTCTCGCCACCACGGTTGCGAATGGCTGCGGCGCCCGACTCGATGTACAGGAGACTGTGCATGGGGATCGCGCGCACTCTCAGCACGCCGTTTGAGCACGCGATGCCGACGGATGGAGTTGTCAAAGCAAGTGCCGCGTGTGCGGGGAGATCGGCGACGACGCGGACCTCGCCTTTGTGCAACTGGATTTGTCGGTTGGGATCGTCAGACCAGGTCACTTCTGCCGAGGCACCAAATTCACAAGAGGCGCCGCTGGCCGTGAGGACGATCAGCGAGCTATTCGGCCCCGTGCGCACCCGATCGTCTGGTTTCAGTCTCGCGCCGGCGAAGATGGCATACTCCGTGGCCTTGCGGAATAGGACCACATGACCGTGAACGCCTGATACTGTGCCCAGCTCGCCAGGATCTACAGTTGGCGTAGCAAGAAGGACCGAAAGCAGAATCGAACCCATGGCTTGCGTTCCCAGCTTGGCGACTTCTCGCGCGATCTCGTGAAGACGTACTCAGAAGTCGTAGATTAACTGCGTGCTCAGTATGTGGCGTTCGTATTCAAAGAACTGCACACCAAATAGATTCGTGACGTTGGAGTCGTTGTTGACGAACGTGTAGTCCAGGCGCTGGCTAAGGTGGCAAGTGCAATACAATTGCAAGCCGGCGCGGACCTCGGTGCGACGGTCGATGCGAGGCCGCCCAAAAAAGTCGAGCGAGTTGGGGTCTGGGTAGTCGTCCCAGAACTGTCGAACGTCAAGGTCAGCGACGAGCCGGCGACCGAGCGGCAACTCCGCGCGGGCGCTCACGTGATGGCCGACGCGATCGAAGTCGTCTCCATCCGCCTCGGCGTTGTCGAATCGATAGCCGAAGTACAGACGTCCGCGGCCTCCGAATAGATAGAAGGCCTGCGTCGCGCCGACGCTGTGAACCTGGGCGTCACGCGCTTGAGCTGGTACGAGTACCGGACCGCGGACATCGGCCGTGTTGTACTCGTAGTAACCGGTGACGTGCCCCACGGTACCCTGCAGCAGACTCACGCTCGGGGTCAGGCGATGTTCCTGAGAGAGTTCGTCGCCACCCAAAATCGTCTCTACAAACTGATAGTAGCCACTGAAGATGAACGGACCCGCCAGGCGATTGCCATAGACGCCGCCGTTGTAGCTTTGCAGGTCGAACGAGTCCTGATCGAAGTGGAAGTTACTGAATACCGTCCCCAAGAGTCCGACGGTGGAATCGATCGTTTGTAGCAATCGATATTCGCCGAATGCGGCCACTAACCCGCGAGAATCGTCTTTGTCGACATCCGATCCGAGCCCTGTGAAGTCATCGATTTGTGGAAGATTGGTATCGTACTCGTGGGCGGTGAGCAGGCTCAGATTCCAGGGCCTTTGTGAGTTGCCCGAGGAACTAGGGTCTCGGGCTGACGATGTAAACGGACCGCTGGGTAGGTCTGCGGCGAGCACCGCTCCGTCCCCGTAGTCGCCAAAAGGCTGGTAAACGTGGCCGGCCTCTTGCACGGAGGTGCCCTCGCCATCGACGTAGTTCACGACTGCAGAGTTGATGCGCGGCTCAACCGGTGCGAGAGATGGTTTGTCGCTGCCGTCCTGCTGTATCGCCACAATGTGGTCACGCAAATAACGACCGACAGAATCACTGGGCCGACGGACTAAGAACTCGGCCACGGACTCACTCGCAGCATTGATTCGCTGACAAGCTAGGTAGGCAAGGGCCAGATCGAGAAAGGCTTCGTCCGGAACCACCGGCTCGCGCACGAGCTGTTCGAGTAGGCCTGTCGCGGAAATCGGTCGGTCGAGAGCCAGGAAACAAAGTGCCTTCAGATAGCGTACCGAGGGATCGCGATCATCCGCCCCTTCCAGTTCCGCCAGTGCCGCCTGATAGCTGGCGGTGGCGTACGCTACCTGCGCCCTGTCTAGCGCCAGAATGTGTGAGCTCACTACGCCAGCTGCAGTAGTCTTCTGCATTGGCGCGATGTACTGGACGCTTTCTAAACGCGACGCATGAGGCTCTGCTTGTCCTTGCATCGTCGTCGGCAAGCGAGGCACGTCTTCGCTGAACAAGTCCCCAGATGGCAACGCCAACGCAAGGAAGGCACACCAGTACTGTGTTCGCCCAGGGGATCGCCTGCGCTGCTTTGCTGCCAGAGCCGGCACAAGTACGCCCCCAAGAGCTGACCGTATGCATGCGATGAGCCAACAGTCGTATCGGCGTGCGCGCGCTCGTGGCATAAACTACGCCTCTAGGCATATGAGATGAACCACTGGCACTGCTGTCGAGGTGTTTCTTTTTGAAAAGGTGTCCAAATGCCCAACTCGAATTCATCGGGAGCGCCTACAAAAAGAGAAGTGCCGTCGATACACGGCACATTCCGCACGGCAAACACAGGTAAAGGGCATCAGAACTTGCAGGCGCTCGCCGAGCAGCGGCAGGCGATTTGGCAACCGCTGGCCAGCGGGCAATTCTCCTTTCTTGATCTCGGCTGTGGGACTGGCCGTTCAATCGCCTTTGGTGAGCGGATGTTTGGCAAGGGGCCGGGATTGGGCGTGGATCGCTCCCAGGAGAAGATTAGCATCGCCCAACGTGACGGCTTCACGGCGATTTGTGCGGACATCACCCAGATCGCCGCGCCGGCCAAGTGTGTTTCGTTCTGTTCGATGATTCATTTCCTGGAGCACCTCAAGTCGCTCGAAACAGCCCATGCGGTTTTGGCTCTCGCGGCTGAATTCGCACGCGACTTTCTATTCATCCGGCATCCCAGCTTTGAACACATCGACTATCTTGCCGGGCTAGGACTCAAGCTTGCTTGGACACACTGGTCGGGCCATCGCAACATGATGCGGCTCGACGACTTCCGCGATTTCTTCGCGGAGATGGGCTGGACGGACTACGACATCCTTCCGAGGGGCGCGATCCAAGATGCTTCTAACGCGGCGATCGTTCCTTTGAGAGCCCCAATCGACACGGTCCGCTACGATCCCAGCGGGCATGGTAGGAAACCACACATCACCTTTGATCTACCCGTATGGTCTGAGTTTGATCTCTTGATTCGCATCAATCCGCGCATGCGCGACAGCGACTGGCATCACCTCGTGAGCAGTTTGCACAAGATGAGCGACGACCCCTGCCGGGACCAGCTCACCAATGGCAAACCAACGCGTCGGGGCAAGATCGTGACGTTCGGGGCCAAGTCTCGCCAGCGATTGCTCCAGAGGTTGGCGAGAATCTGGCGCGGCCGCCGGAGTTCTAGCGACGAATGAACTTGCCGCGGTCCGTCGCACAGGCTTCACGTTGCAGCGACGGCCGCGAGTGAAACAGCCGATTCTCCATATGTCACGCGTGACAGCTTGATGGAGACCGAGTAACATTCTCAGCCGCGCGAACATCAAGCACGGATAACGCCCGCCTGGAGCATCTCATCCCAGGCGGCTGCCAGGGAGCCGCCGACATCGATGCCACGACAACCGTCTTCGATGACGGTGACCTCAAAGCCGAGGTGGCGTGCATCGATGGCCGAATAGGCGACGCAGAAGTCGGTGGCCAATCCGACGATGAAGAGACGTGTCAGACCGCGCTCGCGGAGATAACCCGCCAACCCAGTGGGTGTGCGACGGTCATTCTCGAAGAACGCCGAATAGGAGTCGATCTCACGGTTATAGCCTTTACGAACCACCAACTCGCAGTGTGGCACGTCGAGCGCACTGCAGAACTCGGCTCCATGGGTGCCCTACACGCAGTGATCCGGCCACAGCACCTGCGGGCCATACGCCAGCTCGATCCGATCGAGAGCGTGCTTGCCCGGGTGCGATGAGGCAAAGGACAGATGATCTGCTCGATGCCAATCTTGCGTCAGGATCACGTGCTGGAAGCGGCGGGCAAGATCGTTGATCACGGGAATGATGTGATCGCCTTCCGGAACAGCTAGGTTCTGTCTCGCAAGTGGCTCGTCGCCCGAAGCCAGATCGCACTTGCGAGACAGAACCTAGGGCTGAATTGCGTCGGCCGCCGATCATTTGCAGCACGCCTTGCCGCAAGCGGTCGGTAATTGTGTCGCCGTGATGCCCGCCGCGGTAAAGTAGAACGCCTGCGGCCAACCAAGCGCGTTAAACTCGGGCGCGCAGCAGACGGTTCCTTCAGTTCGCTGGCGGATTCTGGTGCAGCCATGAAAGCTCAGACTCGCTGGTCCTACGTCGCGGAGGCGATGCCTGCGCTTGTCGTTGTCGGGTTGCTGGCTACGTCCGCCGGAACTCTGTGTCGTCCCGTGTCTGCACTCGAGCCTCCTGCCCGCTCCGAGGACCTGTCAGATGACCAGCAGCGCGAACTGCTCGCCGAGCGCGATCGTCTCTGGGAACGCGCAAGCGAGTTGCTACAAGCCGGCAAGCCGCGCGACGCAATTGAAGCCGCCGAATCCATGCTGACCATCGAGCGGCGGCTGTTCGGCGATCAGGACGCCGAGGT
>CALKYM010000243.1 GCA_938003525.1 uncultured Planctomycetales bacterium
TTTCTGCTGCTCTCGCGCCGCACTCGGGCGATGGGCTTTTTGCTGGTGCTGTTCTTTCACAGCACGAACTTCTGTCTGTTCAACATCGGCGCGTTCCCCGTGCTGGGCATCTGGCTGACGACCATTTTCTTTGAACCCGACTGGCCGGCACGTTTGGGCCGCTGGCTGCGCGCGCCGCGTTTTCGCAAGCCCGACTGGGCATGGTTCGCCGCCGGCGCGGTGGCCGTGCCGGTCGTCGGCGCGGCGCTGGGCTGGAGAGTTCGGCCCACGCCACGCGGCGAGAACAAACCATTTCGCATCCGGCGATGGACGCCCATTCTGATTGGCCTGTGGATCGCCATGCACTGCACGGCGCCGCTGCGGCACTATCTCATCGAGGGCGACCCGAGTTGGACCGAAGAGGGCTCGATGCTCGCGTGGCACATGATGCTCCGCAACAAAGAGACCGGCGAGTTTCGCATCGAGATCCGCGATCCCTTCTTGCCGGTGAAGAACAGCGCCGCAGGGCCGTACGTCGACTGGCGAACCGAAGCCAATGCGAATGAGCGGTTGCCCCTGTACCTGCACGTCAACGTGACAGAAGTTCCCTGGGCCGAGCTGCCGCAGTTCGTGATCGTCGTGCAGCCGCTGATCGGCGAACGCGTGATTTACAACCCATTCTCGCCCGAGGCGCGTGGCGTCACGAGCTTCGACGCCATTCGAGAGCGGTGGCAGCAATTGTACGGACGCCCTCCCGCGCAACTGTGGGCCACGAAATCGCTGGCCACAGTGCTGGAAGAGCATCGCAAGAGCGTTGTCCAACCGCCGATCCAGGTGCCTTTGGAACACGTCCGCGCACAGGACCAGGGGGCACAGATCGCGATCCAGCTCGATGCCCGCTTGCGCGATGCCGATTTCACGGCCGAAGAAAAACACGACGCGGCGCACGACCTGCTGCAGATTCTGGAGAAGATGGCCGAGGATGCCCACTTCGGCAAAGCCCTGATGCGCGAGATGTTCAAGGTCGAGCCGCTGGCCGAACAGGGGAACCACACCGAAAACAGTCCCTTCGTCGTGGTGATGGATTTGCACCTGGTCCAGCGGGGGCGCAAGAACCCCTTGCGCGTGCGGATTAACCGGCAACTGTGGCGGGGCAACCCGGCGACGTTGATCGACGTTCGCCGCTACTTGCCGACGCAGTTAGCCGGCTTCGATCGCCTGATGTCGTTCCTGAACCTCGGTGGACAACCAACGTTGTTATGGAACTACGCCTCGGAACTGCACCGTGTGCAGGCAGCCTATGTCAGTGTCTCGCCCACGTTTCTGCACCGATACATTCAGCACGTCGCCGACCTATGGCAGAACGAATACGGCCGCCGTCCCCAGGTCTATACGACCTGTTTCGTGAAACTGAACCATCACCCGATGCAACTGATCATCGATCCGCGCGTCGATCTGGCCAGCGTACCGCTGCACATCTTCCGCCACAACGAATGGATTCTGCCGCTTAAGCGTGCCGAAACCGTGTCGCAAACGGCAGAGGAGGCCTCACCGCAGCCGGACGCTGCCGCCACCAGCGCGACTGCGGCACCGCGAGACACGCCGATCACCAGTTCGAATTGATCGAGGTGCGCAGCGAGCGGTTGCGCCGCAGGGTGGCACTGCTGGCTTGTCCAGCAGTGAGCTCTGGCTGCCGACTCGCATCGCAGCGGCGGGCGCGCGGAAGGCGAATCGCTCTGGCAACTATCGCGCGGGCTGGCTCTCGTCCCGACGTCGCGCGATCTTGCAGCCTTGTGGTGTGGCGAGGGACTGCGACAATCGCGACCTTGCACTGCTGGACAAGCCAGCAGTGGCACCCTCAATTTGGCCAAACACCAGCACCGAAGCCGATGCTCCCACGTCTGCACCAATTCCTAGGACGCCGGGTGTCGGCAGCATCACTGGCGTGGTTTCGCATTCTGTTCGGCGCGGTGTTGGTGCTGGATGCGGCCAGCTATCTCATCCCGCGCCCCGAGTTGAATCGCATCCACGCCTACTACACCGGCCCGCATGTTCATTGGACGTTTCCCTACCACGGTTTCGAATGGGCGCGGCCGCTGCCTGAAGCCTGGCTGACGCTGGTGGTCGTGCTCTATGGCGTGGCGGGGCTGGCGTTGTGCGTCGGGTTCTGTGCCCGTCGGGCTGCGGCTGCGGTCGTGCTGCTGTACGGCTATCTCTTCTTGCTCGACGAAACGCACTACAACAATCACTACTACCTGACGCTGCTGCTGGCGGCGCTGTTGGCCACCATGCCGTCGGCGACGATGTACAGCGTCGATCGACTTCGCCGGCACCGCGGCAAACGCGACGACGATCCGACGATCCCCTTCTGGCCGGTCTTTCTGTTGCGCGCCCAACTGGCCGCCGTGTACGTCTTCGCCGCCGTGGCGAAGATGACGCCGATGTGGCTGCTGTACGCCGAGCCGATGCGAACGTGGCTCGCTGCGCCCGAGACCGCAGCGCGGGCGACACGGTTCTTGCCGGCTTCGTGGGCTGATGCCGTCGCGTCGCTTCTCGCAGTGCCCGCCACGGCGTTTGTGCTTTCCTACGCCGGCCTGCTGTTCGATCTGACGATTGCGGCATTGCTGCTCATACCACGCACGCGCTGGCCGGCGATTCTGTTGCTTGCGCTATTTCACGCTTTGAATCACTTCGTGATCTTCGTCGACATCGCCCTGTTTCCGCTGATGGCTGTCGGCATCTCGACCATCTTTTTGGAGCCCGACTGGCCGCAGCGGCTGGCCGCCTGGGTGCGGCGTCCGCGCTGGCGAGCGCCCCAGTGGAGCTACGCGCTCGCCGGCATGGTGCTCCTCCCGCTGGTGGGTTTCGCCGCCGGTTGGCGAATGCCGGCAGACAAGCCCTCGCCACGAAAAACGACCGGCAGCGTCTCGAACTTCGTCGTCTTCGCGGTGCTGGCTTGGGTCGCGGTGCAGTGGACGTTGCCCCTGCGGCACTTCTTGATCCCGGGCCGGGTCGACTGGACGGCCGAAGGCGAACGCTTCAGTTGGCGGATGAAAACCGGCATCAAGCAGGTCACGCATCTGGCGATCGAAATCACTGATCCAGAACTAGTGACCCTCAATAACGCTGGTCGCCCTACGCCCGATTGGCAAGCACTCGGCGGGCAGCGGTTTCTCTTGGAACACGTCGACGCTGCCCGCTGCGACTACCGCCGAATGCCCGAGTTGATGGTTCACTGGCAGCCGTTTTATGGCGAGCGGATCATCTACAACCCGGCGCAGAGTGAGACCGGGCAACCGCGTTCGCGCGAGGAGTCCGTCGAACGCATCGCGACCTACTGGGTAACCAACTACGGACGGCAGCCGGCAAGAGTCCGCGCCACGTTCCCGCTGTCGCGCGTGTTGGACGAGGCCGCGAAGCAACTCCTGGGCGTGCCGCTCACGCGCGCGCAGGCTCAACACCTGCAGAATGCTCGTGCGCTGGCGCAGCAGCTTGAAGCCGCCCGCACAGCCGATGCGCATTCGGCCTTGGTCACGCAGTTGCACGCCGACCTGCAAGCCCTGGCGTCAGCGAACAATGGCGACGTGAGCAGCACGATTCGCCGGGCAGTCGCTGTAGCGCATCCTTTCGCCACCGAGGGCGCCCCGGCTCCGGCCGTCGCGCCAATGTTGGTCGACGACCCAGCAGTTCTGACGGCGAGTCCCCAGGGCAACTATGTATTGCTCGATCGTGACGCGTGGCGGCCCGCCTATCCGCAGGCGCACATCGTTTACGCCGACACCCGTTGGCTGGTCGGTCGGCAGTGGATCGCGCTGCCGCGGATTGTTCCGATACGCCAGGCTGGCGGCAACTTGCAGTTGGTTTGGAATCAATTCGCCGATCTGATGCCCGGCCAGGTCAACGTCATGCTCGGTCGCCCCTACATGTGCCACCAATATGCCCAGCGCGTGGCCGGTCTTTGGCACCAGCGGTTCGGGCGGCGGCCGACGGTACATTTCCGCTACCGAGTCGCCTTGCTACCGTACACGTACCAGACGTGCATCGATCCCGGTGTTGATCTGGCCGCAGCCCCACTACGGCTGTGGGGGCACAATGCCTGGATCGAGCCACTCGAACCGACAATCGACTCGCGCTACCGAGACACGGGCGACTGAACGCCGCTGCAGCCCGCGACGTCAGCAGAATTTTTCATGCGGCGTAGAAGATCCGCTCGACGTTGTCGCGCAAGACTTCGCGACCCAGCGCCAGGGCCCGCTCTTCGCTCCAGCCGCGATCGATGACGAACCGCTCGGCCAATACCTTGGCCAGGATTCGCTTGTACATGGCGAACTTGGGCAGCGCGAATTCCAGCTTGTACATGTCGCTGTAGTAGCCGATCTGCTTGGTTCGCGGCACGGCCTCCAGCCGCGCGGCCGCGTCGTGCTCGATGAACGTTGGTGTGTTGGAATACCACCAGTGGCCGTTGGTGACGACGTTGGGAAAGATCCAGGCGTAACTCGTCAGCTCCTGGTTCGTGACGCTGGCCAGCACGGATAGAGGAAAGGTGACCTGCGGAAAAGCGTTGAACAGCCGGCGGTATTGCCAGAGCGACACGCGGCTGTCGTAGAGGTCCTGTCCCTGATAAACGCCGCCCGGATAGACCGCTCGATGCACGCCAATCATCAGGTCGAAGGGCAGCCGATACTCGGCGCACAACTCAGCCAACGTCCAGAAGACGAAGTGCGCTAGTTGCTCGCGACGCCCTTGGTCGGCTGCCGTGCCCGCGGCCCAGATAGCTTCGATGGCGGCATCCGCCTCTGCCGGCGCGACTGGGCGTGGCGCGAAGTCGGGTGGCAGCGAAATGGCGCATGCCCTAGCGCCGTTCGCTTTGAAGTGCTCGAATCGTTGCGCGATCGCAGCGCGGAGTTGCCCGCTATTTGCGACGGAGGTGCCGCTGGAGCTTTCCAGCCGGTCGCGGACTTCGCGCTTCGGCAGATGAAACACGAGCTCGTCGGTGCGTAGGCAAGGCACGTAACGTTTCGTATCGAACCCGGTGAGCCGATCGTCGAAATCGTTGGTCAGAAACACGGCTTCCAGCCGGCTGGCAGCGAGCACCTGTTGCTCCCAGTCGGGTGCCGCCATCTTCTCGGCGGCCGTGTCGAACACCTGCTCCCAGTTGCTAGGATCGAACGATTCGACTTCGATACCCAACAGCCGCCCCAACATCTCGATTAGCCAACTGTGCTGCACCGTGTTGGTCAGCGGGCCGAGCCCCTCGACGAGTCGGCCGACGCGCTCTTTCGGATCGAGACCGGGCGCTTCGATGTAGTTGCGGCTCATGCCGGCCGAGTGCGCCAGCTCGGTGTAGTAGTGGTAGCCAAGAATATCGGCCAAGGTGGTCGACGCGGGCTGCGAGGGATCGATGTGGGTGTGCGGGTCGACGAGCACGAGCTCGTCGAGCGCGGCGAACAGACGCTCACGGAGCTGCTGGCTCATGCGCGGAGTCCATTTCCCTGCTGAACTTGAAGGCCGTGGCGACGAGGCATCGGCCGCTCTGGGGCGCCGGTTGGACAGGGATGCCGTCGCCGGTGGTGCAACCGGCGACCTCGGCCGGGGCCGACAGTTGGCTTGTGCTGGCGTGTATCGCAGACCTCGGGGCGGCTGGCGGTAATCGGGAGGGTTGCTTGCTCGTCCAACTTACGCCACAAGGACAATCGCCGCAACGCCTTAGGTCCGTGCCGCTGGGTCCGCTTGGCCGTTGCGTCGGGTGCACGGCGGGCGGCAAGGTGGCGGATACACGGCGGCGGGTTTCGACGCCTTGAACCAGCTGCGTGAGCCTCGGTCAGCGACCTGGGAGCCGGAAGCACCGTTTTTCCAGATTCTCCTGAATATTTTCTTGACAGCTAGTCCTTTTCTGGGAGACTAAGCAACCAAGTATGCGGAGAACTAGCGCAGTCGTTGCATGCGGGTCGCCGCCGATCGGCTGACCGGTAGTGCATTGAGAGGGCAGACAGAACGCATACGCGTTGGAAACCAGTGGGGGGCTTGAGCCCGAAACACGCTGAGTTTGACGGTGTTTTGAAGTCGCGCCGTCGGAAGCAGCCTTATTCGCCAGAGGAGCTTGCTAATGAGGTCGGATCTGCGTCGTCCATTTATGTTGTTTTCGGGGCTATCGTTAGCCCTCGCCCTTCTCATCACCTCCGCACACGCGGCAACCGTTCAAAGAACGGTCACATTCGATCCGAGTAGCGCCGGAACGTTCTTCACGGCCAATCTGTTGGCCACCGGGACGTTGTCGATACAAGCCAGCGCTTCGGTCACCTTATCGACGGGGCCGGTTCTCGGAACTCCGATCAGCGTTACGGCGCCGATCAACATTCCGCTGCAGAACTTCAACATCAACGAAAACCTGAATCTATCGGCCGATCCCACCGGCACGATGACGCTCGAACTGCCGGACACGAACGAGACGTTCGGTGGCGCCTTCCCGAATCTGTTCGGTGCCCTCACTGAAGCTGATATTCCGGACCTCGACGTGACGCTCGTCGGCCCCGCCGGCATTCAGGTACTGAACTTCCCCGGCAATGTCACCGGTAGCGCAACACTCGACATTCTGAGCATCACGTCGATCAACATCCCGCTGCAGGCCAATCTGAACGTGCTCGGCGAGTTGAAGAACGTGATCTACAACCAGATCGGCAACGCGTTCATCGGCCCTGGTGTGGTCACCAATCCCAACGGACAAGGCCCTCCAGGCAGTATCACCACAGCGTACGAAATCCCCGGGCCTGCTACGGGTGGTGTGCTATCGGGTGGTGACGCTTCGATTGGCGTGGCGGCTGATGTGACGGGTAGCGTGTCCGCCGACTTGGGCATTTTCGGCAGCTTGAATCAGGACCTGGGAACAATCAACGTGATCGACGACACGGTCCCGGTCGACCTGTTTGCCTTGCTGTTCGACATGTTCCTCACCGATCTCGAGCCAAATGCGTTCGGCGAACCGCGCGACATCAATGTCGACCTCGACGGCAACTTCGACTTGGCAGGTCCCTTGGAATTCGACTTTGACCTGCCGAGCCAGGTTCTTCCGCTGGCCTTCGACTTCGACGTGCCGATTGCCGACCTGGGCATCTTCGGCAGCGTGACGCTCGACGGTACGCTGACCGGTAATCTGACTGCCAGCCTGGATACGAACCTGACGATCCAGAACATTCAGTATGGTCTGGAAGATGAAGTCCTGGCCGACGCCCTGGTGCCGGAGCCCAGCAGCTTGATGCTGGTGGCCATGGGCCTGTTGGCCTTGGTACCTGTTGTCGCACGCCGCCGACGCGTGTAACTGCAACACGGTAACGATACGACCTCGACTACGGCTTCTCGCGGCGGCTGACTTTCCTCACGGAGAGTCAGCCGCCGTTTTTCTTTCGTGTTCTCGCCCGGCCACCGACAGCGGCCGACCAAAGCGGCCCAGCCCATGCGGCATTGTGTCGATTGGGCCGGCTGAACCATACTGGTTCAGTGAAGCACTTCTCGTAGCGCTTCGCTCCCGATTGCCCATCTCCATCGCCGGCCGCTGCCGCCGGCCGCAGCGCCACGGGCCGCAATGCCGGGGTTTCACCAACACCTGCCGCAGCGGCAAACCGCCTGGCGGCCTGTCGACTACGCAATCGCCTGCTGTCTGCCAGTGTTGGTCCTCGCGACGTTCGCCCGTGCGACTTCGGGCGAGTTCCTGCTGTACGACGATAACGCCTACGTCACGGCGAATCCGATGATGCGAGCCGGGCTCTCGTGGGAGGGTTTCCAATGGGCCTTCACGTCAACGCACGCCGCCAACTGGCATCCGCTGAGTTGGCTCTCGCACATGGTCGACAGTCAACTCTTCGGATGCGAATCCGATGACGCCGCAGGACACCACGCGACCAGCGTCGTCCTGCACGCTCTGTCCGCCGTGTTGCTCTTCATTCTGCTGCGGACCTCGACGGGCGCGCGGTGGCGCAGCCTGCTGGCGGCTAGCCTCTTTGGGCTGCACCCGCTGCGCGTTGAGTCGGTGGCCTGGGTGGCACAACGGAAGGACGTGCTCAGTGTGGCGCTGGGGCTGGCGACGTTGATCGCCTACACGGCTTTCGCACGTCGGCCGGCATGGCCTCGATACCTGCTGATGCTGGTTCTATTGGCACTGGCTCTGGCCGCCAAGCCGACGATGGTCACGTTGCCGCTGCTGCTCCTGTTGTGGGACCTGTGGCCGCTGGGGCGTATGCGCGCACAGCCTTCTCTGCAGTCGACAACGAAGAGTTCTCTCGCCCGGCTGTTCGTCGAAAAGGCGCCGGCTGCCGCGTTGGCCTTCGCTGTCGCGACCGTCACCTATTACGCACAAAGCGAAGCCACGGCCGTCAGCGACTTCGCGGCGATCGCGCTGCGTACGCGTGTCGAGTCAGCCCTGGCGGCCATCCCGGCCTATCTCAGCCTCACGTTTTGGCCGCATTCGCTCAGCTTCCTCTATCCGCATCCTTTAGAAGCGCAGAGCATTGCCGCCAGCGCGACGGGCCTGTTGTTGATCGTTATCGCTACGGGTGTCGCCTGGGGCGCGCGGCGGCGATTCCCCTACTTGCTCGTGGGCTGGCTATGGTTTCTGGTGGCGTTGTTGCCGATGCTGGGGCTGGTACAGGTTGGCCTGCAGTGGATCGCCGATCGCTACACCTACTGGCCGCACGTCGGACTGGCCACGATGATGGCGTGGCTGGCCGCAGACGCGGCCCGATGGCTGAGGATGCCGAGGGAACTGGCCGTGACGGTGGCCTGCGGAGTGATCGCGATGTTGGCTGCCGCATCCTACATTCAGTGTGCCGTGTGGCGCGACACTTTGACGCTGACCCGGCACGCGATTGACGTGCAGCCTGACAACTCGATGGCCCACAGCCTCCGCGGTCAGGCTCTGGCAGCCAGTGGGAACCCGCGCAGCGCGATTTCGTCCTATCGCCAAGCCCTCGCCGTCGAAGGTCAGATCGCCGTTTCGCACGAGGCGGAGACGCGCAGTCTGCTGGCGTTGGCTTTGCTCGCCAGCGGAGACGTCGATGAAGCAGAGGCCGAGGCATCTGCCGCAGTAAAATCGAAGCCGCAGCTCGCCGTCGCGCATCAGGCTCTGGCAGCCGTGCGGCTGGAACAAGCGCAGTGGAGCGAAGCGCGCGACGGCTTTCTCGCCGCACTGGCACTCGATCCACAGCTGGCAGCCGCACACAGCGACTTGGCGCGGGCCTTGAACGAACTGGGCGACTGGAACTCGGCTGCCAGTCATGCTGATCGGGCACGGCGGCTGGCACCACGGCTGGCCGCAGCGCACTATGAACTCGGTCGGGCGTTGGCAGGCCTGGGCCGCGGCCTGCCAGCTGTGTCAGCGCTGGAAAACGCGTTGGCCCTCCAACCCGAGTTCTGGCTGGCCGCTAACCAACTCGCCTGGGTCTTGGCCACCGACGCCCGTGCAGACGTTCGCGACGCCGCTCGGGCGATCGACTTGGCCCGCCGCGCAGCGGCTGCCGCCGGACACGTTCGGCCCGACTTTTTCGCCACCCTGGCCGCAGCATACGCCGAAGCCGGGCGATGGACGGAAGCCGTCGAATCGATTGAAAGCGCTATACGACAGGCCCAGATGCAGGGGCTGGCCACAGAAGGCTTCCGCGAACATCTTGAATCTTATCGCCGTCAGGTGCCGTGGCGGTCGCTGCCCGCGTCCAATACGGCGGTCCCAGACTCCTGACCAACGACGGCCCGTCCTACCAAGAGCCCCCGAAGCCCATGCAACGCAGCGGCCGCGCGACGATCGAACGCCCCGCTCAAGGTCGACCGCGCGCGGGCAGCCGACCCATCGGGCGTGGACGCACTGCGCTGCGCTCGCTTTTTGCTTTTCTGGTCGCCTTCGCGGCCATTGCCATCTGGCGATGGGAGATCGTCTCCGAGCCTCCCTATTGGGATGCGGCGATGGGACTGTTTGTCGAAGCCGACTTCCTCGTCCGCACCGGGTTCGACTATCGCAGGCTGCTCTTTGAGGAACCGCGATTCCTCGAAGGCGGTACGGCCGTTTACGTCGTGAGTTTGAGCCCGACCGTGCTGGCGCTGTTGATGTGGATCGTTGAGACGCCGGCCACCGTGTTCTTCATCGGTCATCTGTTCACGTTTGCCTGGGCAGCCGCGCTGGTGCTGCTGGTGTACGAATTGCTGTGGCGGCGGACGGGCAAACTGGGTGCCGGCCTGATCGCCGTGGCAACCATCACCGCACCGCTCGTGGCGGTCCAGGTCGACATGATCGGCATGGATTTGCCGCTGGCCGTCTTGGCGTTGGCCGCCGCGCGGCTATTGGCCGGACGCCGCTATATCGCCAGCGCCCTGTGCGCGGCGATGGCGTTCGCCATCAAGATCACCGGTGCGGTGTTGATCGCGACGCTGGCTGGCTATTTCGTACTGTTGCTCATGGCGCACGCCCGTGTCTCCTTTTCGCTGCGGGGGCGCCGCACGATGTGGATCTCGGCGGGAGTCGCGATGATGCTCGTGGCCGTGCAAATCGAATCGGCCCAGTGGCGCGTCGGCACCGAGGTATCGCAGCACGAACGCTGGGAGATCGACCCGGCGCTGGGGTGGGAAAGCCTGCAACAAACTCTCCGCTGGGCCCCCGACTTCGTCGGGCTGTTTCTCTTTGCACTCGTCGGCAGCGCAGTGGCCGTCGGAGTGTCGTCGGCGAGGGCGATTCGCGGCGGCACGGCCAGCCGCACCGCAGTCCAGCGATTCATCGTCGACAACGCAGCGGCCGCCTATTGTGGGCTGATTGCCCTGTTGGTTCTCTGCGCGCTGGTGCTGGCATATACCATTCCCCGCTATCTGCTGTTGCCGCTGACCATGACGTACGTGGTCGCCGGCTTGCTGCTGTTCGCCACTTTCCCCCGCGCTCGCCTGTTGGCCGCAGCGCTCGTCGCGGGATTGATCGTAACGAACGTCGTGAATGCCAACGGGCGGCTCTTGCCACCGATTGCCGTCGAGGGAACCGGCAGCACGTTCGATAGCCGAACGGGAGCTGCACTGGAGCGTAGTCGCGAATACCTCACCGATCATCGGCAGAATCAACAGGTCGCCGAGCTGTTAGCAGGCCTGGAGACCGACGAGCCCGTACTGTGCGGAAATCCGTTCGTACACTTCCTGGCACTGCCACGCCTGGGCTACGTCTCGGAGCCACAGGACGGCTACGCCGCCAACACATTTGCGCCGGCTCCGTTTCAACCGGCCGAAGCCATTTTGCATGACTGCCCGCGGAGCGTCATCGTCGTGCGGTCGGTCAACCGCTTCTTGCCGATCGGCCATCCGCACCTCCCGGAACCGGAAGAAGGCGTGGACGAAGTACTGGCCAGCTACGGTGACGATGCCACTTTGGTGGTGTATCGCCGACGGTGGCCCGCGACGCTGCGCCGCGACCAACTCTACTGGAAGTACCTCGAGTGGCTCTGGCCGCCGCAACATCATTATGAACGGGCCGCTGTGTACGCGGCGCGCGGTTGGATCGCCGACGCGGAGGAAGAGTTCCGGCAAGCGCTCGAGCTTTGGCCGGACTACGCGTTGGCGCATCGCGAGCTGGGACGGCTGCTCTACGAAGCCGGGCGGCTCGATGAAGCGGCCGATCATCTGAAGATGGCGGTCGAGTACGACGCGGCCGATCCGCTCGCACATTTCAGTCTGGGCCGCGTGTTGCTTGCGCTGGAGCTGCCGGAAGAGGCAGGCGGCGCTTTCGAACGGACCCTGGAGTTGGCGCCCGATCACCTCGACGCGCTGTGGGAGATGGCGCGGCTGAACCTGGCCGCCGAACGCTGGCAGGCGGCCAACGAGCGTTTGCGGCGGATGTTGCGGCTGACTCCCGCTGGCCCCCAGTGGCTCGCTGCCGCCGACGCACTGGCGCGTCTGCTCTGCGAAACGCAGCACCGCGATCTTCGCAACCCGACGGAAGCAGTTCGGCTGGCTGAGAAAGTCTGCGCGGCGACCGACTACCGAGATACGACGTACCTTGATACGCTGGCGCAGGCGTATGAAGCGGCCGGCCGAAATGACGATGCCGCGCGGATCCGCAGCCAGATCGAGACACTCGAAACGAACGCCTCCGATTGACCGTAACCAGCTGGCGGCCGGCGCAAACAGAGCACTCCATGGCGAACACCGGCGGAAAGTACCTGCGTTTCGACGAAGGCCGGATCGGCCTGCGCCGCTTTCGCGAAGGTGTGAACGACGCGCCTCGCGTGATCGGTTTTCCCTACGCCGGTGGCCAGTCGCTGGCGTTTCGTGAGCTGGCCGGGGAACTGCCGCAAGAATGGGGCATGTGGGCCATCGACCCGCCCGGGCACGGTTGGACTCCCGGTCCTGCGCTGGAAACGATTCCAGACATGGTCGATGCTTACCTGCTGCACATTCCGCAGGAGCTACTCGACGGCGCGGTACTGGTCGGGCACAGCCTGGGTGGTTGTGTGGCATTCGCATTGACGCAGCGACTGCAAGAGCATGGTCGCGCGACGCGCGCCGTCGTGCTCAGCGCGGCGCGGCCGCCCCACCGCAAGGATGAATACGAATCGTTCTTGACGATGACCGACGAGCGATTGCTGGAATGTCTGATCCAGATCGGCGGTGTGCCGACGCAGTGGGCGGCCGAGCCGGAGATATTCGATCACTTCAAAGGTGCGCTGCGCGCCGACTTTCGCGCGTTTGAAGCATTCGAAATCGATCGGCCTCTGGAGGGCGTGCCCGCGATGGCCTTTGGTGGCATGCAAGATGTCGTGTGTCGACCGCAGCACGTGTTCGAATGGTCGCGGTACTGTCCCGGCTGTCGCGTCGATTTCGTCGGCGGTGATCATCTCTACTTGCAGTCGCAGGCCGACCAGCTTGCGCCCCGCATTGCTGCTTTTCTCAATGAGTTGCCGGCGTCCGATGCCAAGTACGGCGGTGGGTGAACATGGTCGAGAGCGGCGACCTGGCGGATGGCGACGTGCACGTGTGGTACGCGCGCCCGGAAACCTGCGCCGATGAGGCCGATCGACAACGTCTCGAAGCACTGCTGACTCCTGAAGAACTGGGCCGGCGCCAGCGTTTCGTCTTCGAGCGTGACCAGCAGTTATATCTCGTGGCCCACGCGCTGTTACGGTCGACCTTGTCCCGCTACACGGGAATCGACCCGCTCGACTGGCGATTCGCCACCAACGCCTACGGCCGGCCGGACGTCGATTCGCCGGCGACGTGGCGATCGTTGCGATTTAACATCTCGCATACGACCGGGTTGGTGGCCGTGGCAGTGACGAAGAATCGCGACGTGGGCGTTGACGTGGAATGGAACCAGCGGCCCGGTTTGGGTGTCGAGCTGGCCGACCGCTACTTCTCGCCCGCCGAAGTCAAAGATCTGCTGCGAGTGGCGACGGAGCGGCAGAAGCGCACCTTCTTCGATTACTGGACGCTGAAGGAGTCGTACATCAAGGCACGCGGCATGGGTCTGTCGCTGCCACTGGACCGTTTTTCGTTTCACCTGGCCGGCGAGGGGCCGGTGACCATCAGCATCGACCCCGACTTGGCCGACGACGCTGGAAGCTGGTACTTCGAGAAGCACTACCCCACCGGCGAGCACACGCTGGCGGTGGCCGCGCGGCGGGCAGGCCGCTCTGCGCCCCATGTCAGCATTCGCGAGACCGTCCCTTGATTCTGGCGACACACGCCGTGCAGACGCAAGGCCTGATGGCGCGTCGCTAGTCGGCTTCCGGAGGCGCAGCCGGCTCCGACGAATCGCTACGCTTGAGCGGCAGCAGATCGGGGAAGAGATCGTGCAGTTGGTTGCGGTCGAGGATCTCTTTGATGCGATCTTCGCGCTCATCCCAATCGACGATCTTGGTCTCGAAGATCACCAGTAGCCACTGCATGACGTCTTTCATCTGCTCCGGCGGCGGATTCTCGTCGCCCAGCTCTTCCCAGAGCTTGCGGATCTTCCGCGCCGGCTCGATAACGCCGCGATCGTAAGCGTCGTTGTCGAAGTTCTTGTTCGGCGTGCAGGCGATGGCTTTCATCACCGAGCCAAGAAACGTCGGCTTGTAGTCGGTCACGAAGTGGTACTCCCCCTGCTGGTCCTCATCCTGCCCGATGTTCGGCTCGCGGCTGAACCTGCCCTGTGGCGAGCCATAGCGGCGCGAGAACCACAAAACGCCTCGACTCCCGACTGCGCCCCATGAGTGGACCGGCCTCGATGCCAGTAGTTCTTGGCTGTCACCGGTCCGCCGGGCCACGAGCCGCGCAGAGGGGAGTAACGGTCTAGTATACATGCGGAGGATGAGCCGACTAGGGAGCGGCTGCGGGGCGCGCGACTGTCGCCGGGAGGTTCCCGGTCGAAGCCGTACAACCGTCGCAATCGGTTCGCAGCATCGGGCTGCGACGGTGTGGTTTCCGCTCGGCTGGGCTGGGCGGCAACTACAATGCAGGCTCACCTTTGGCCTCGCCAGTCATTCTCGTCGCCCCTCGAATTCGGCCGTCCTCGATGAACCTGGTGTTGTTTCTGCTGGCCGCTTCGAGGCGCACCGTCGTCGGCGCGGTGATCTTGGGCGTGCTGAGCGGAGCGACTAGCGCCGGGTTGATCGCGGTGATCAGCACGGCGATTACCGGCAACGATCCGTCGTTCTCGCTGTTGCTGGCCGCTTTCGTGGCGCTGGCCATCGCCAGCGCTACGAGCCGGCTGGGTTCGCAGTGGCTGCTGTTGCGGCTGGCGCACGACGCCATCTATCGCTTGCGGTTGCGACTCTGCCGGCAAATCGTGGGCACTCCGCTGGCCCAATTGGAAGGCACCGGTCAGCCACGCCTGTTGGCCACGCTCACCGACGATGTGATCGCTGTGACCGACGCGGTGATGGGACTACCGTTTCTGTTGATCAACGCCGTGACGATTGGCGGATGTCTGGCCTACCTGGCGTGGCTGTCGCCCGCGATGTTCACCGGCGTGATCGGCCTGATGCTGCTGGGAGTGGTCACCTTTCGTGCTATCGAATCCCGCGCGGTGCGCGCGCTGGGCCGCGCCCGGCAGACGCAAGATTCGCTGTTCGGCCTGTTCCGTTCGGTGGGCGAAGGCGTCAAGGAGCTCAAGCTCAACGCAGCCCGTCGTCGCGAGTTCCTGGATCGCGATCTAGCGGGCGTAGCAGATGAATACCGGCGAGCAACGCTGCAGGGGATGGGGCTCTACACCCTGGGCGGCACCTGGGCGCAATTGCTGCTCGTGATTCTCATCGGCGCGCTCGTCTTCGGCTGGAGCGGCCAAGGCGGGCAGCAGACGGCGCTGGTCACGAGCTACGCGCTCGTGCTGCTCTACATGTTGCGGCCCATGGACTTTGTCTTGCAGATGGTTCCCTTTCTCGGCCGGGCAACGGTCGCCATGCGGCATATCGAGGCGCTGGGGCTAGAGCTTGCCGATGAGACCGACAAGGCAACCGCCGCCGAGACTGCCCCGCTCGCCTCGGGCGATGATGTGCTCGTTGAGTTGCGCGGAGCGATGCGCCGCTATCCGGCCGCTGAAGGTGATGAACCGTTCGTGCTCGGGCCGCTTGACCTGACAGTGCGAGCGGGCGAGATCTTGTTTGTCACTGGAGGCAACGGCAGCGGCAAGTCGACACTCGTGAAAGTCCTCACCGGGCTGTACGCGGCGGACGAGGGCGAGTTGCGGTTGGGCGGTCAACGGGTCGGGCCGGAATCGATCGGCTGGTATCGCCAACACTTCGCCGCCGTGTTCGCCGACTTTCATCTCTTCGAGCGGTTGCTCTGCGATCCTGACGATGTGCGTCTCGAGCGCGCAGCGCAATATCTGGATCGACTCGAACTGATCGACAAGGTCCGCATCGTCGATGGCAAACTGGCCAACGCCGGCCTTTCACACGGTCAGCGACGACGGTTGGCGCTGCTGGTGGCCTGGCTCGAAGATCGGCCGATCTACGTCTTCGACGAATGGGCGGCCGACCAGGACCCGCACTTCAAACGCGTGTTCTACGAGACCCTGCTGCCGCAACTCCGCGACGAAGGCCGCGCGGTGGTGGTCGTGACCCACGACGATCGCTACTTTCACGTCGCCGATCGCCTCGTCAAACTCGAAAGCGGGCGGCTGGTTGAAGCGCCACAGGCGATCACTGCGCGCGATGATGCGGATCGCGGGTAACAATCATTTCTGCGACTGCACGGCACCCGACCAGTCCATTTCGAGGACGTGGTAGCCGGCGGGCTGGAAGCCGAGGCCGCGGTAGGTTTTGATGGCGGCGTGGTTGGTGTCGTCGACGTAGAGGCGGATGGCGCGGATGTCGCCGCTGGTTTGTGCGGACTGTTGGATGTGCTCGAACAGCCGCGCAAAGACGCCGCGGCGGCGGAAGTCAGAGAGGACGTAGACGCTCTGCAGCCACCAGATCAAACCGTCGCGCCAGTCGCTCATCTCCACGGTGAACATCGCCTGACCGACCACCTCGCCGTCGACTTCGGCCAGGTAGTAGCGACACAGATCGGGATGCGCGAGAGCCCGACGCACGCCGCGGGCGAGCACGTCCCGGTCGAGCATCTTCGCTTCACTCTCTTCGGCCAGCCGGCAATTGAAGTCGACGATCGACGGGACATCGTCGAGCGTTGCCGAGCGAACGTGAATGGACCCAGCCTCGCTCATCGGATGGGAAGCCACCTGACGGATGAGAATAACGACCAGCCGGGATGGGTTGTGTGGGCCATGCCCGCCTTAGTTGCCTGCCGGCGGGCTCGATCCGCTTTCGGCCGGCTCTTCGGCAGATGCCGGCTGCCCGTTGGAACTGGCTCCCAGTCGCGCGGCGGCAGGGCCGATGAGGGCTTCGATTTCGCGTTCGTCGAGCGTCTCTTTCTGCTCCAATGCCTCGGCCATCGAGTCGAGCTTGTCGCGGTGCTCGGAGAGTGTCGAGCGGGCGCGATCGGCCGCTTCGTGCAGGATGCGCGCCACCTCTTCATCGATGACCTGCGCGGTGTGCTCGCTGAACTCGCGGGGCTCGGCCATCTCTTTGCCGAGAAACGGGTGTTCTTCGCCGGCGCGAAACGCCACTGGCCCCAAGCGGTCGCTCATGCCCCAGTGCGTTACCATCCGCCGGGCGAGTTGCGTGGCGCGCTTGAGATCGTCTTCGGCGCCGGCGCTGTATTCGTCGAAGGCCAGCTTCTCGGCGGCGCGGCCGCCCATCATGAACGTCAGCCGTGCGTAGAGCTCGGATTCGCTGATGTTGAGCCGGTCCTCTTCGGGCAGTAGTTGCGTGACGCCCAGGGCGCGGCCGCGGGGGATGATCGAAACCTTGTGCAGGCGGTCGGCGCCCGGCACGAGCCAGGCCAGCAAGGCGTGTCCGGCCTCGTGATAGGCCGTCATCGTTTTCTCTTTGCCGGTGAGTACTTCTTCGCGCTGCGCGCCCATGAGCACTTTGTCGCGGGCTGCCTCGAAGTCATCTTCGTCGACTTTGTCTTTGCCCTTGCGCGTGGCCACCAGCGCGGCTTCGTTCACGACGTTGCGCAGATCGGCGCCCGTGAGACCGACGGTGCCCCGCGCGATGCGGTCGAAATCGACGTCGTCCGCCAGCGGGACGTCGCGAGTATGGACTTTGAGGATCGCCACGCGGCCGGTGAGGTTGGGGCGATCGACGGTGATGTGTCGATCGAAGCGTCCCGGTCGCAGGAGCGCGGGGTCGAGCACGTCGGGTCGATTGGTGGCGGCCAGCACGATCACCGATTCGCTGGGGCTGAAGCCATCCATTTCGCTGAGGATTTGATTGAGCGTCTGCTCGCGCTCGTCATGACCGCCCCCCAGCCCTGCACCGCGAACACGACCGACGGCGTCGATCTCGTCGATGAAGAGGATGCAGGGTGAATTGTCTTTGGCCGTCTTGAACATGTCTCGGACGCGGCTGGCGCCGACGCCGACGAACATCTGGATGAACTCGGAGCCGTTGATGGAGAAGAACGGCACTCCCGCTTCTCCCGCTACGGCCTTGGCCAGAAGAGTCTTGCCCGTGCCGGGCGGGCCCATCAACAGTGTTCCCTTGGGAATCTTGCCGCCGAGGCGCTGAAACTTCTCGGGGTTCTTGAGGAACTCGACGACTTCCTGCAAGTCGTTCTTCACGCCTTCCAGCCCTGCCACGTCGGCGAACGTGACGGCGTCCTTGTTCATCTCGTAGCGTTTGGCGGGACTCTTGTTGAAGGCGCCAAGTATGCCACCGCCGACGAATTGATCGCGGGCGCGGCGGAACATCATCCAGAAGAAGACGAGCACGGCGATGGGCAGCAACATCGAGAGGAACAGCATCAGGCCGGTGTTATCGCTGCGCGGCTCGTTCTTGATCTCGACGTTGTGGTGGCGCAGCAGCGGCTCGAGATCCCTGCCGACGTAGGGCTCGGCCAGCACGACGTGGAACTTCTCGGATAGCGTTCGCGGGACTTGCTCGCCCTGCTTGTTGGTGACTGTCGCACCGGAAGGATCGACGGGGGGATCCTTGAACTCACCGGTGAGCTCGTCGCCCTTGATGGTCACCTTGGCGATGTTGCCATCGTCGAGCTGGGCGTAGAAGAAGTCGTAGCGGATCGTGTCCGGCCGATTGACGCCGCTGAGCCAGTACAGGAGGCCGAAGACGAGCGCGAAGACCAGCAGAAAGTACGCCCAGGGGGTGTTCTTCGGACGCTGCCCCGGCTGCTGCGATCCGTCGGGCTCTGGTTTCGCCGGGGGGCGAGTCTCGTTCTCCATCGAGTTCCTTTCCGCTCGGCTGCCGCCGTCGGCCGCTGTCGGCCGCTGTCGAAATGTGCGCGGCCCGCGTGGGACCGACCAATCTGCCTGTTGGCCGTTGAGTCGCGTGCGTCCGGGTACAGAGCGCCGAAACTGCACGATTGAGGCGACCACGGTATTCTACTCCACAGTCGAGAAAAGATCGATTGCGACGGGCGTCGCCAGCGCGGACGACCGCTCAATAACTTGTTTGCCAGCCGTGGATTGCACGGCGATGGCGAACGCGGTGTCTTGTTCGAGTTGCGGCAGCGTAGTGGCGGCGATTTCGTGCGTCGGCGCCCTGGGTGATGCCGCGCCGCAGCGTTGTAATACCAATTCGAGTTACCCGGTTGACCAGCACCGACTCCGAAATCCGACGCTACGGGGTCGTAGCGGTGGTGCGCCGCGAGGCGTCGCTGCTGGTGATCCGGCGCTCGATGCAGGTCGCGGCGCCGGGAGCGTATTGCTTTCCTGGCGGGGAGATCGAAGCCAACGAAACAGAACCGGCCGCTCTGGTGCGTGAAATTCGCGAAGAGTTGGGAGTCGCCATCGAACCCGGACGACGGCTGTGGACGAGCACGACTCCCTGGGGAGTGCACCTTGCCTGGTGGACGGCCCGGCTACCTGACGGTGCGGCGCTTGCCCCGAATCCAGCGGAGGTTGCCTCGGCCAGCTGGCACACCATCGACCAGATCCGTGCTTTGAGCGGATTGCTCCAGAGCAATCATCAGTTCCTGGATGCGCTGGAGCGCGGCGAGTTTTCGCTGGACTGATCGCCGACTGGTAGGTCGGGCTCGGCGGGCAAGTCGTCGATGTCCCCCGTTGGCTGAATGACCGGATCGGGCCGATCGGGAAAGAAGCGGCGGTTGAAGATGCGAGGATCGAACGGATCTCGCGGTCGATCCAACGCTTGATGCACGTTGACGCGTTCGGCTGGCGGCAGCGTGTTCGTGCTGGCGCTGTGCGGGCCCGGCAACTCATCGATGCCCGCAAGTTCCCCACCGACGGCATCGAGGGACGGGCGGGAGTTTACTGGCGGGGTGGAATCGACCGAGACTCCTGCCTGATCGATGACCGATTCAGAGGCTTCCACCGGACCGACGGTTGATAGGCCGCCCGGCAGCCAGTCGTCAGCCGGCGGTGGCTGAATCGGGACTTGCAGGTCGGTTGTCGAAGAGGAAAGCAGCGGTGCAGCGCCTTGAGGCTCTTGCGCGTCGTCGACGAGCGCGGTCACCCACGCTTCGAGCTGTTCGTACTGCGCGCGGTCCGTCGGTCCGAAGATGGGGGTCTGGCGGCCGCCATGTCCGGCGATGGCCGGAAGCTGCAGCAAAGGACTGGCGGCCGGTGACTTGGGATCGATGTACGCCAGCACGCTGAACAGGTTGCGCTGGGTCATCCCGCGATGGGGCGATTGGGATGCCGCCGCGCGACTGAGTTGAAACTCAGAGGCCGAGCGACCTCCATGACAGCCGACCGAGGCGCAGCGGTTCAACAGCAGCGGTTGGATGCGGGCTGTGAACTGGGCCGTGGCATTCGCGGAAGCCGTGATGCCAGCGGCAGGCGCGGCGAGGTCGTCCAACTCTGCGGCGGCTGTGGGAATCGCAGTGTCCGCCGCGCGACCTGCGTGCTGCTCTGAATTGTGGCGGCTTGGTGCGCGCTGTTCATCCGGACTGGAGGCACGCAAGGCGGCCGCCAGGCGATCCATCAGCAAGCCCAGCCGCGGGTGATCGGGGGCCCGCTCGCCAACGTAACGCAGTTGCTTGGCCGCATAGCCAAACAGCTCTTTGCGGAGGCACCACTCGGTCAGGTCGAGACGGCCGATCACGTCTTGTTCGGCCAGCGCACCGAGTTTGAAACGATAGGCTTCGTCGAGTGAGCCGCAGGCGTGCGCGACGCGCTGGACGGGAACCCGAATCTCACCGCCGGAGGTCCAGACGTGATAGCGCTCGCCAACGCGGGCTACCCGGCCTTCGAGGGTGTCGCCGTGACTGAGCACGACGACACCTTCCTGGGGTCCAAGTTCGGCTGGCGGAGCAGCCCACGAGCGCGGCCCGCAAACGGTAAGCATGAGCGCAACCATGAGGCTCCATCGCGCGCGATTGCGAGTCGATGTGTGCATAGGAGAAGGGACGCCTGGAGAGAAGGGGCGGGGAGCTTAGAGCGTCGCGCAAGTGGGGGTCAAGTGCGGTCGGCGGACAGCCTTCGGGGCCGGCAGCTTGCCGGTATTCAGACGGCGTGATAGCGTGCTGGCGCCGGCGGTATTGAGCGGTGGCTTGATCGACACTTGCCTAGAACACGACACGATAGCTGCTTCGATGTCCTCGCCTCTGCCGCGTGCGCCGAGCGAATTGATTGGGCACTTGGTGGTCGTTGACGTGACGAGCCCCTATGTGATCGTGGGTCGCCTCGTGGGCGAACAGCCGGGCTTTCTGGTGCTCGACGACGTGGACGTACACGACTTGCGCGACACGGCCATCAATCGAGAGCAGTACGTGCTCAACGCGTGTGCGCACGGCGTGCGCCCGAATCGTCGGCGATCGTGGGTCAACTTGCAGGAGGTTGTGGCCATCTCGCGATTGGATGAAGTGGTGCTGGATTGACCGGCGCCTCGGTGAACCATCTCGTCGGTGGCGCCGCTGTGGACCTTACCCCCGAAACGCCCAATCATCTGCTGCTGGCGGCATGAGCGATTCTTCACCGACAGAATCCGGCGGCAATGACCGTCGGCAGCGAATTCATTTCGGTGGTCGCGTGCAGGGCGTCGGCTTTCGTGCGCGGACGTTGAGCGTGGCGCGACGCTATCCCATCACGGGATTCGTGCAGAATCTTGCTGATGGCCGCGTGCTGGTCGTGGCTGAAGGCGCCGAAGCAGCGCTGGGACAGTTCTTGCGTGACGTGGAGCGGACGATGGACGGCTACATCCGCTCTTGCGATGTGCTGGTGCAGGACGCCACGGGCGAATTCGCCGACTTTTCGATCCGTTACCAGGCGTGAGCCTGCGCCGATCGATTGACACCCCTCGCGGAGGCGGACTACCGTAGAAGATAGGGAGATCGGGCCAAGCTGCGACAAGCAAAGCGGATCGACGGGAGCCGTCCGTGACGAGCGTACATCTTCTGGGAGCCGTTGCGACCTGGCTCATGCCCCCCGGACTTGCATTCGTCGGCGCCCTTGCGACAGTGGCGGGCGTCTATCTCTTGTACGCGCTGCTCAAGTTATTCCGGCCGCGGCTGGCAGCCATCGCCGCAACGACCGCGCGGGAAGGCGTTTCGCAGCCGCTGTTCATCGTGCTGCTGATCGTGGGGGCGATGGCCCTGCTCGCGTTCCCGTTTGTGCCCTATCACACGTTCGGCGAAGACGTCGCCGTGGTGAAGGATACGGGCCGCACGCTGATCATGGTGCAGGCCATCTTGCTGGCCCTGTGGACCGCCAGCATATCGATCGCGGACGAAATCGAGGGCCGCACTGCCATCACGTTGCTCTCCAAGCCCGTCGGACGGCGGGAGTTCATCCTGGGCAAGTTCATCGGCATCCTGGGCCCCGTGGTGGTGTTGTTCGTGGCGTTGGGCACGCTCTATCTGGCCAGCGTTTCGTACAAAGTGGTGTACGACGCCAAAGAGCTTTCGCTACCAGACCCGACGTATGCGCAGTGCCGGGACGAGATGCTGGGAACTTTGCCGGCGCTGGTGCTGGCCTTCATGGAGGTGGTGGTCTTGGCATCGATCAGCGTGGCGATTTCCACCCGGCTGTCGATGCTGGCCAACCTGACCATTTGTGCGGCGATTTACGCATTGGGGCACCTCGTACCATCGCTCGTCGAATCGGCCGCCGGCCGTTTTGAAATCCTGCTCTTCGTCGGCCAATTAATCGCCACGATCTTGCCGGTGCTCGTCAATTTCGATGTGCAGGCGGCGATCGTCAGCGGGCAATCGATTCCGCTGAGCTACCTGGGCGTGGCAGCCGTGTACTGTGTTGCCTATAGCGCCGCCGGACTACTATTTGCGCTGTTGCTGTTCGAGGATCGCGATCTCGCCTAGCCGGGTCGCTTGGCGCGCTTTGCGAACGGTCCCGTTAGCGCTGTTCAGGGAGTGAACGTAATGCGATAGCCGCTGCGCGCACGAATGCTTGAGAGATGGCGACGGCCCGAGCAAAGGTTTCCCTTCGCAAACCGAACAAACTAGAGATTGAGTGACCAAGGCGGCGAACACGCGACGAGCACCATGAGGACACCTGCCCTAGACCGCGCGTGGCAACTGGCGCGTGCCGATTGGCGCGCGACGCTGGTGCTGGTCGTGGTCGCGGCCGTCGCGGAGTTTTCTGCTCTGGGTGCCTTGCTTTCCGGCGCTGCGTTGGCCGACCTGTTCGTCACGCGCGGGGTGCTAGAGATTGAGGCTCTCGATGAGCCTCGGATCCGTGAGCTGCTCGGCCGCGAGGCGGACGAGCACGTGGGAACTCGGCTGCGCTACGAAGACACTGGTTTGCTACCCCTGGTGTGGCGCACGACCGATTCCGCTCAACTGGGAACGGTGGGCGGCATTGTGGGCTCGATGCCGGCGCTGATGCGTAACCTTCCGGCTTTCGTCACGGTGATGACGGTCGGCACGGTGTTGGCGATCGCATACTTTGCCTTCTCTTATCTGCTGCAAGTGGCGTCGTTGGCGGCCGCACTGCAGGCGGGCACGCGACTGCGGGAAGCCATTCGCGAGCACGCGCTTGATCTGGGCGATTGCGATGGCTTGCTGGGGGGCGATCGGTCGCTCGAGCAGCTCTTTCACAACGACGGCGACGTGATCATTCAAGCGCTTGCGCGGCGGTGGGAATCGAGGGTGCGCCTGGCCACCATAGCTCCGCTGCTCGCTTTGGTGTTGCTCGTCGCCGCGTTGGTGACCAACCTGGTCGGGCTGATCGTGCTCGTGCTAATCGCGCTGACGGCGTTCTCGGCGGGTGCATTGTCGTGGCTGATGTTATCGATGCTCGAGCGGCGCGTGTTCGCAGAGCGCGACGTCTCGCACCGCGAACGCGTCACGCGGCAACTGGCCGCCGTACTCGATGTGCTGCGCAGAACGCGCTTGCTGAGGGGGTTTCGCCTTGGCGAGCTGCCGGGAGAAACGTTCGCGCGGCGCCTGGGATCCTATCATCGCGACGTCGCAGCCCGCGAGGCAAGCCACCTCAAGGCCCGCCTGCTGCAGACGACTCTGGTCCTGCTTGGCACGGCACTACTGGTGTTCTTGTTGGGGATGAATCGACTGCGGGAGCCGCCCGCGATCTCGATTGCCGCCGTCGTTGTGCTGGCGGGCGTGCTCGCCGGTGCCGCTCGACACTGGCTACTGTTTGGCGGACGCCCCGGTGAGCTGCGCAGGGCCAATCGCGCGGCCGACCGTATCTTCGCCTATCTCGATCGCACGGACGCGGTTCGCGAGGCGACCGACGCGTCTCCCATCAAGCGGATCACGCGTCACGTCAAGCTCCAAAACGTGCGCGTGATCGACGGCGGCGGCGCACCGCTCGCCGACGG
Organism: uncultured Planctomycetales bacterium; assembly: GCA_938003525.1. Taxonomy (GTDB): domain Bacteria; phylum Planctomycetota; class Planctomycetia; order Pirellulales; family JAEUIK01; genus CALKYM01. The sequence continues at coordinate 24,252 of CALKYM010000243.1, forward strand.
CTTGAACCTAAACATCCAAGCTGGTTCCCGAGTCGCGCTGCTGGCAACGAATCCCCAGTCGGCGGCGGCAGTGGTCGACCTGCTGCCGCGTTTTCACGATCCCGCGTCGGGGATCGTCTCGATGGACGGGCGTGACATCCGCGGCATGGAACTCGCCACACTGCGCAAACAGGTCGGGCTGGTACTCGCGCGGGAGATGGTGTTCACGGGCACGGTCTTGGACAACATTACCTGCGGCGACACAAAGTACGGTGTTGTGCAGGCCACGGAGGCGGCACGCAAGGCGCAAGCTTACTCCTTCATTCAGCGCCTGCCCGATGGCTTCGAGACGCTGCTCGGAGAACGCGGCGTCCAGCTAGAAGCCTGGGAAGCATTTCGCATCGCGTTGGCGCGGGCCATCCTGCGAAAACCGTCGCTGTTGGTCGTCGAAGAGCCGGACGAGCCCATCGATGCGGCCACGTCCGAGTTGCTCGACCATTGCCTGCAACTACTGGTGGCGAAGCGAACCTCAATCTTTTTGCCCACGCGCCAATCGATGCTGCGCGACGCCGATCGCGTGTTCTTACTGCATCAGGCACGGCTGCATGATCAGGGCACGCACGCCGAGTTGCTGCACCGCTGCGAGCTCTATCGGCAGGTTCTCTATCTGCGCTTCAACGTGCAACGGACGCTGCGGCACTGAACGTCTGGAGGGGGCAGTCATCAGCCCGTGTGCAGCAGGCCGAGAGGCAAGCCGTCGCAGATCAACCGACCCGTCGCTGCTCGCGATGAGCCGGTGAAAGCGGCCAGTGCGGCGCCGGGATGACCTGCGGTGCCGGCTGAGCGAACGGACCGCGGCGGCCCGTAGCGGTGGCATCCCAGGCGTGTTCGTCGATGGCCGCCAGAATGCGCTGCGCAACTTCGACGGCGTCGCTGGCGGCTTCGCCCGTCACCCGGGGAGATCGTCCCTGCTGAATGCTGGCGGCGAAGTCTTCAAGCTCGGCAGTCAATTGATCGCGCGGTTCGACTTCCAGGTCCGTCAGCCGCAGATGCTGCTCGAAGAGGCTTTCGCGGAATGCGTCGCGCTCGCGACCCGGGAGCCGAGTCGGTTCGATTTCGCGCCGCACGAGCGCCTCGCTGGGCGTGACGACGCAGGCCGTGCGCGCGGCAAAGTCGAGACTGGCGAAGCCCAGTGGCGACCAGACCCGCATCCAGCGCTGTGGCGCGTAGCTGACGCGGGCTGCATTGAGTGTCGCCACGCAGCCGTCGGCGAACGTGAGTCGCGCGTGGGCCACATCTTCATGCCCACCGAGGACCGAGAGGCCCAGCGCTTCGACCTGTTCGACCGGCGCGCGGACCAGCGCGAGCACGAGATCGATGTCGTGGATCATCAAGTCGAGCACGACGCCGATGTCAGTTGAACGAAACGTACACCCGCCGGCGCGGGTGGCCTCGATGAACTTCGGCTGTCGCAGGCGCGGTGCCGCAGCGACGAAAGCCGGGTTGAAGCGCTCGACGTGGCCCACTTGGAGCACCAGCCCGCGCTTACGTGCCGAGTCGGTCAACTCCCGCGCGGCGGTCGTATCGGCGGCCAGCGGCTTTTCGATGAGGAGATGCACGCCCTGATCAAGCAGTGAGTTGGCGACCTCGACATGCGTGGTCGTCGGCGATGCGACCACGGCTGCCTGAATGCGGCCGGACAGTGCATCGACTGACGACTCGGCGGGCACGCCCAGTTCGGCGCTCAGCGCCGCGCGGCGGGCGGCGTCCGGATCGACGATCGCGACCAAGTCGAACGCCGGACTCCGCGCGAGAATGCGCGCGTGCGCCGAACCGAGATGACCGGCACCGACAACAGCAATGCGGAGGCGAGTCAAGCGGCTCTCCCCCGTTCGCGGGCACGGCCGTGCTTGCCCTGCTGCTGCGTGGCGACAAAGTCCAGCAGGTGCTGCACCTCGGCATTGAGCTGATCGTTGGTGCCGAGGATGTCTTGCGCGTGTTCGAGCCCAACCTTCGCTCGATACAGCAAGCGGTGGGCTTCGGCCAGACTGCGGATGACCTCGGGCGAGAAGTCGTTTCGCTTGAGCGCGACAACGTTGATACAGCGCGGACGTGTCGGGTGCCCTTCGACGAGCATGAACGGCGGCACGTCGTGCAAGACGCGCGAGAGCCCCGACGTGAAACTGTACCGCCCGACGGTCGCGTAATGGTGAACGGCGACGCCACCGGAGATCGACGCCCCGTCGTGCACGTGCACGTGGCCGCCCAGCAGTGCGCCGTTGGCCATCACGACGTGATTGCCGACACGGCAATCGTGCGCTACGTGTGAGCAGGCCATGAGGAAGTTGTAATCGCCGATCGACGTGACGCCGTCTTCTTTTTCCGACGCACGATTGATCGTGACGCCTTCGCGGATGACGTTGTGGTCGCCGATTTGAACGCGTGTGTCGCTGCCGCGGTAGCTGATGTCCTGTGGCTCGCACCCAATCACGGCATTGGGAAAGATTCGGTTGTGTGAGCCGATCGCCACGTGTCCGGTGATCGTAACGTTATTGGCCAATCGTGTGCCTGGACCGATGCGCACATCGGGCCCGATCACGCAGAACGGTCCGATTTCGACATCGTCCGCAAGCTCGGCACGCGGATCGATGGCAACTGAGTCAGCAATGATGGTCGCCATCCCTGGCACTCCCCGCCGCTGGCTGCGTCAACGCTTCTGACTTCGACGAGCGTTGCCGTCGGCCGCGGATGTCGTCGCTTGAGTTTCTCCGTGCCTGCCGTCAAGCCGATCGCGCGCAGTGCACCGGGGCCTGGGCGTCGACGAGCGCCGCGACCAACTCGACGTTCAACCGGTGGCCACCGCGATGCGCGACAATTGTGCCGTTCAAGTCTTGCTCGGCCAGCGCCAAGTCCCCAACTAGATCGAGCGCCTTGTGTCGCGCGCACTCGTTCTCGTAGCGGAGTTCGTTGTCGATCAGGCCATCGGGCCCGAAGACTAACAGATCGCTGTGCCGGACGTGATGCCCGAAGCCGGCTTGCTGCAAGAAAACGGCTTCTTCCTCCAGCAAGAACGTGCGCGAGGCCGCCATCTCTTCGCAAAATACCGTGGGCGTGAGCTGCGCACGGTAGACCTGCGGTTCGATCGAATTCTCGGGACCGTAGTCGAGCTGGTACTCGATGAACAGACCATCGGCTTCCGCAGGGCGCGCTTCGACCCAGCTCTCGGCATCCCCGACACGCAACACGGTATCGACGACGAGTTGCCGGCGCGGCTTGTCCTGCGTGACGACGCCGGCTTGCAGCAGTGCGCTGACTAGGGGAGCACATGAGCCGTCGAGCCCTGGCAGTTCGGGAGCATCGACCCAGATCTCGCAATTGTCGATGCGCAGCCCGGCCAGCGCGGCCAGCACGTGCTCGACCATCTCGACGCGCACGCCGTCGCACTCCAACACGGTGCGACGATGCACGTCGACACGGCAGTCGTACCGAGCAGGGACGCGGGACGCGGGGCTCACGTCGCAACGCACGAAGACGAGCCCCGTATCGGGCTCAGCCGGTCGGAACTCGACACGTACATCGGCACCGCTCCAGTAACCCCAGCCCGCCACCGTTGCGGCGCGGGCCAAGGTCCTTTGCGGTCGAACACACGACGCGTCGTCCAACTCGAATCTCCGGATACGGATTCCACGCGACTGCTTAGGGCCTGATGCCGCGCGCGGCGGCCGCGACGATGAGGCCGTGATGCCGAGCGCACCTGACACTTACTGAGGGCCTTGAGGCCGCCCGGGAACGCCGGGCCGAACCGCGGTGTTCGGGACACCTTGGGCAGGTTGCTGCCCTTGCGCGGCGGGTGGATTACCGGCACGCTGATTGAGGATTTGCAGGATCGGCACCGTGATGTCGATCGCCGCATCGTAGTAAACGACCGGCTTGTTGAGTTCCTGGAGGATGCTCTGGGGATTCTCGACGTCGGGCTGCTCGGAGTTGATGCGGAGCACGGCCGACAGGCGACGCTGCTGGGCAAAGTGCGAAATCTCTTGCAGGACTTCTCGATAGATGTGGTAGTGGATCTTCGCCTCGCGCTGCATGAAGTCCTTTTTCTGAATGTTGATATCAACTTTCAGATCGGCTTCGCGATTCGCGATGTCGGCTTCAAGATTCTTGTACTCGGGAGTACCGGGCCTCAGGGCTTTGAGCTGCTCGACCAGCGCGCGGAGTTCTTCCTGGCGCGCTTTGACGGTTGATTCGGCGGTCTGCACGTCGTTCATCAACTGTTGGCGCATCTGCTGAAAGCGCTTGTGCTGTTCGAAGACTTCCTTCAGGTCGATCACCGCCACGCCATAGTGCGCGCCGCCCTGCGCGAATACGGGGGCCGTAACGCCTACGACAATCGAAAGCGCGGCCACGACCGCGGCGCAGCGTAGTGGCTTGTTCACCTTTGGCACTCCTTGCTCATGCACTCCGGCCGTCGATGCTGCTTACCACAGCGGCCGATAGGGAGCCGCCGTGGCAGTCCAGGGCCGGCGGAACTCCATTTCCGATGGCTAAAACCGGTGACAGGAAGGGCGGTATTGTGCCGAGAAGCCAGCGGAGCGTAAAGGCCAGTCTCGGCGCGTAACTTAGCGACCGATAGTCGTTTCAAGACAAGGGCTTTCGACGCCGCGGCGGGGCATCCACCCTATGCATACGACGGCCCAAGTAAGGCAGCAGCGGGGCGGACTGGGGCCATCCAACCGGGGGACGATGCGCGTGCAGGCGCCCGCTTAGCGGGGTGGGTCGAGCGTGACTTCCAGCGTCACTTCTTCCTCGCCGCGGCGGACGACCACAGCCACTTTGTCGCCTGCTTCGTACTTGCGCAGTGCGCTGTCGAAGTCTTCCAGACTGCCGATACGGCTGTCGCCCAGCTTGATGATGACGTCGCCGCCTTCGAGCCCTGCACGCTGCGCCGGACTGTCTTTCGTGACGCCGCTGATGGCATAGCCGGGTTCGTCCTGGCTGAAATCGGGAATGCTGCCGAAATAAGGCCGGTCGCCACCGCCGGTGTCGCGGCGCGCCGCGCCGCCCGTGTCGGCGTACTGGGGCGCCTGTTCGGCTTGTGCCAACGCCAGCGCGACGTCGCCGACGAGTCCGCCCACTTCGCGCATTCCCGCGACGTTGAGCTTCTCCACATCATCGCCCGGGCGGTGATAGTCTTCGTGCAGGCCGGTGAAGAAGTGCATGACGGGGATCTTCTTGGCGTAAAACGAAGCGTGATCGCTGGGACCGAATCCGCCGCGTGTCTTGCTGAGATCGAAGTCGTACTGTTCGTTGAGCCCGTCGATCAGCTCTTCAAACTCTGCGGCCGTGCCGGTGCCCTGCACGATTAGCTTTCGCTCGTCGTCGAGCCTGCCGACCATGTCCATGTTGAGCATGGCAACGGTGTTCTCCAGCGGCACGAGAGGATCGCGGACGTAACGCGCGCTGCCGATCAAACCCTCTTCTTCTGCCGTGAAGGCGATGAACACAATCGTTCGCGGTAGCGGTCCCGCCGCAGCCAGCCGCCGCGCGACTTCGACGAGGACGACTGTGCCCGAGGCGTTGTCGTCGGCTCCATTGTGGACTTCGTCTGAGCCGGGCGCCAGAGAATTCGGGCCGCCGTAGCCGACGTGATCGTAGTGGGCGCCGACGACGATCGTTTCATCGGCCAAGGGCCCTTCGCCGGGCAACACGGCGACGACGTTCTTGACTTCAACTTCGGTTCGCTCGACGCTCACCTGCCCCTGCAACCGCCAACCGTCGAGTTCGCGGCTTTGCGGCTGCGGCCCCTCGTCGATATCGCGTTCCAGATGGGCCAGATCCATGTCAATGGCGGCCCGGAGCGCGACGTCGAGGGCCTCGCGTTGCACGTGCAACACCACGATGTCACGCTCGGAGCTGGCGGCGCCGCCGTAGCTGAAGCCCAAGAGCGGATCCAGTTCGCGCAGCACGCGTTCGCCTTGGCGCTCGACGCGGGCGAGCAGTTTTTCAATCTGATCGAGATGCCGGGCGACATCCGCGAGCGTTAAGTCTTCTTGGCCGGAGAACTCTTCGTGCTCTGCTGCGAGTGCCTCGATGGCCTTGGTCCAGGACTTCTGGCGACTTTCGAGCCGACTGCGGAGATGGGTCTCATCGGTGCAGAAGATCACGGCTGCCGCCCCGTGCTCGTAGGCGTTGGACACCTTGCGCACCAAGGGGGCGTAACTGGAATCGCGCGTTCCGTCAAAAAGGCTGTGCGGGTTGTTCTGTTGCGGTTCGTGCCGCATCACGATCACGGCCTTGCCAGTCGCGTCGATGCCCTCGTAGTCGTCATAGTCGAGGTCGGGCGCGGTGATGCCGTAGCCGACGAATACGAGCGGCAGATCCAACTCGCCTGATCCTCCCAGGGCAAGCGGCGTGTAGTTGCCGTCGAGTTCGAGCGCAACTTCCGACGATTGCTCGCCCTCGCCCGGTCCGACGAGCTTGGCGTGGTTCACGTCGCCTAGTTCGGCACCTGAGGTCATCGTGAACTTCTGAAACGGTGTGCCGTCGTAGTGATCGATCTCGAGCCCGATCGCCTCGAATTGCTCGGCGATGTAGTCGGCCGCAGCGTCGATTCCGGCGGTGCCGATACCGCGGCCGTCCATGTCGTCGGCCGAAAGCACCTCAGCAGCAGCCCGCAATCGAGCTTCGGTGGCCTCGGCGGAGGAGGATTCTGCCACCGAGGCCTCGGTATCGGCGGCTCGAGCCAAGCACGCAGGCGCTACAAGAATCAGGACGCATGCGGCAGCAAGAGGCAGTCGCGCTGGGATAACGCGTGGTCTGGTGAAGAGGCAGGTATTCATCCGGGTTCCTTGATTGGCGGGACGGCAGCAGCCGCATCGATCTGCCAGGGACGGCAACAGGCGATGCGTGCCCGGCGGGCGCCAGCATCTGCGGGAGGCGCGCAACTCTAGAAATTTTCGGTGGTTGCAGTTTCATCGTCAAGCGACAAACCGGTTTTGACACGCACAGGGGTGCTCGCTATTCTCTCGCACCCTCACGATGTCGAAGCCTTTTCGACGGCGAACCACCTGCCTTCAATCCCAAACACCAACTTCCCGAACATGTGGGCCGCCCGACGGCTCACCAGCGGCGTTAGCTTTTTGCTGTTGGGGGGGCTTGGCTCATTGCCTCGCCGCGGAACGCGCGCGGACCGAGCAAGCTCGGAAGGCGTGTCCCGCCGCGAAGCTGACGGAGGAATCGCGTTGCCCCCACAACGCCGCGTGCTGATCGTCGATCAGCTTTCTGAAACGCGCGAGACGCTGCGGTCGGTGCTGGAGACGCACGGACTGCGGATCTTCGAGGCCGGCGGAGCCGACGAAGGCCTGACGGCGCTGCGCGATGAGCGACCGGACATCGTCGTTCTCGACATGGAGGAGACGGCGGCCGAAGATCATCTACGCTGCGAAGCGTTGGTTGCCGCGACGCAACAACAGCAGACGCCGCTCGTTCTATTGGGAAGCGCTCGTCGAGCGCCGGAAGGTGTCGCAAAAAGCGACGTCGTGCGCAAACCCTACCACTACGGACCTCTCGTCCGTAAAATCGAGCAATTGCTCGAATCTTCGCAGCGGTCGGCCGCCTGAGACTTGCGGCCGTCCGGCTGAGAAGACCTCTGCGGTAAGTCCGGCAATGCTGCGCGCGGCGCAGAGTGTCACGCAGAGGTGACATTCGTCGTGAGCGGCTCCAGGCAGGCGGGGCCGAACACGGCGGCTCGCCGACGCGTCGCCGGGAGTTGCGGTCGTGCCGTCTCTATTTGTGATTCGCGGCAGCGATCAGGGGCACTGCTTCGAGCTGCGCGAATCGAGCACGGCCCTGGGGCGCGACGCCAGCAACCCCATTCAGCTACACGACACGGAAGTCTCGCGCCGCCACGCTGAGTTCCGGCTGGGCACGGACGGTTGCATGCTGGTCGACTTGCAGAGTTCCAACGGTACGTACGTCAACGGTTCGCGCGTCGAAAGCCACCCCCTGACGAGCGGCGATCAGGTGCAGGTCGGGCGGACGCTGTTGCTCTTCACCGGGGCAGCGCCGGGCGAAGCAGAGCGGAGCCGCGTGAACGTGGTGGTGGGCGGTGCTGGCGGTTCGAGCAATGGCTCGCGGATCGTGCACACGATCAGCCAAGAAGAAGGAAGTCGCGCGCTGGCCCCCGAGGGCGACAGTCAAGACAGTCCCTGGTTGGCGCGAGCCCGCAGCAATCTACAGATCATGTATCGCACGGCGCTGACGGTGAGTCACACGCTGGACATCGATCAGCTCTTGAGCCGCATTCTGGAAATGATCTTCGAGTGGGTCGATTGCGACCGCGGCTGCATCCTGTTGTTCGACGGTGAAACCAAGAAGCTGGTGCCCCGCGCCCGGCGGACGCGGCAGAGCACAAAATCCGACCAAACGATGACGATCAGTCAGACGATTCTCGACTACGTGCTGGAGCGCGACGAAGGCGTGCTGACCAGCGACGCGCAGGACGACAGTCGCTGGAATCCGGCGGCCAGCATCTTGCAACTCGGCATTCGAGAGGCGATCTGTGTGCCCTTGCGCGGCCGCTACGACAGCGTGGGCGTGATCTACATCGATACGTCGATGTCGCCTCAAGACGTGATCCGCCAGGGCGGCGCCGTAGAAAAGTTCAGCGAAGAACACCTGAAGCTCATGATCGCCATCGCCCACCAGGCGGCGTTGGCGGTGGAAGACACGCAGTACTACTCGGCCATGGTGCAGGCCGAACGACTGGCCGCGGTGGGGCAGACCATCGCGACTCTTTCGCACCACATCAAGAACATCTTGCAGGGCATCCGCGGCGGGAGTTATCTGATCGAGCACGGACTGAGTGATCACGACGAAGAGGTCGTCCGCAAGGGCTGGGACATCGTCGAGAAGAATCAGAACAAAATCTCCACGCTGGTGCTGGACATGCTCACGTTCAGCAAAGAGCGCGATCCCGACTTGGCGCCTGCCGATATCAATCAGGTCGTGGGCGACGTCATCGAGTTGATGAACGCCCGCGCGGCGGAGCTGGACGTCGATCTGCAGTGGTCGCCGGCGGACGAGATGCCGACGCTGACCTTCGATCCCGACGGCATGCATCGCGCGGTGCTGAACATCGTGACCAACGCGCTCGACGCGGCAGGCGACATGATCGACAAGCGAGGCCGCGTTTCGGTACGCACCGAGCACGACAGCGAGAACAAGTTGCTCCAGGTGATCGTCGAGGACAACGGGCCCGGTATCGCGCCTGAAGATCGCGAGGTCATCTTCACCTTGTTCGTGTCACGCAAGGGAGGCCGCGGCACGGGGCTAGGCCTGCCGGTGAGCCAGAAGATCGTCCGCGAACACGGCGGGCGGATCCTGGTCGAGAGTGAGGAGGGTCGCGGCAGTACCTTCACGCTCGAACTGCCGGCCATCCCGCCGAACTCGGTATCGACGACGCAGGCAACTTAGACGACTACCGCGCTCACGATCCGTCGCCATTTGCCGCGTACCACTCGGCCAGCAAGTCGGCGAGCTGCGCGCAGCCGTGCTCGTTGAGGTGGTAGTCGTCGTAGAAGTAGTCGATTTCGCCGTTCATTTCCGCCGCAGCATCGACGTAGTCGGTCCCGGTGTCTTCGGCCACCTCGATCAGCTCTTCGTTGAATTGGGCCATGGCGTCCGCCAGATTCGGCGCTTCGAGAAAACTCCACGGCCGCGGCAGAGGCTCCACGCGGGCGTAATTCAGCCGACGCTCGCCTTGCTTGGAGAGGAAATCTCGCCACAGCACCGGTTGCGTGACCAGCACGAGTCGCACGCCACGGGCTTTGGCCGCCTCGCACAGATGGCGAACGCGTGCGCCGTATGCTTTGGCGGCCGCCGCAATGTCCAGCGGCTCTTCGGGCTCATTGATCTCCATCCCCAATCGTTGCAGATCAAGGTCTTCGCCGGTGGAATCGACGACAAAGCCCCGCGCGGTGGCGGCAGCATCATCTTCATTGGTCGGCAAGAGTCCGGCAAGCGACGCGAGGATGCTACCCCAGATATTGTCCGCCGGGGCGTCGACGGCCTCCTCGGGCATGTTCCAGAACATGCGCACGATGGCGATCAGCCCTGATCGGTACCAAAGCGGCGGCACATGCGTGCCGTCGTCGAAACCAATGATGTAGCGCATGAGATCGTTTGCGCCGGCGAGAACGATGACACTGTCGACCTCGTCGAGCAGTGGTGAGCTTTCGATGAAGCGGCGGTGTTGGGCCACCGCGTATTCGCTCACGGCCGCCACTCCAACCCAGACGTCGCTGCCGCTGTCGCGACTGGCACTCTTGGCCAACAGAGCGGGCCAGGCCTCGGTATCGTCCAGGTAGTAGCACTCGGTGGTGCTGCCGCCGACGCAGAGAATTCGCCGGGCCTCGTCGCGCGGAGGAAGTTCCGGTCCGCGTAGTCCCAGTGAGTTGTAGGTGCTGTGGGCCTCGCCCGAGACCTGCGCCATGGTGAACGGGTCGGGCTGATAGATGTATTTCGCCTCCGGCGGACGGAGATGAAAAGGCGGTTGGGGTGCCACGTACCACAAGAGCATCTCTGCCAGGCCCCAACCGACCATCAGTGAAACGCCCAACGCGAACAGGCGCGTCGCTTCCCGACGCATCCACCGGCGTAGCGGGCCGATCAAGAGGGCGATGAGGAAGAAAGTCGCAATCAACGCGAGCAGCGCGATCATGCTCGCCAGGATGAAATCACCGTAGTTCCCACGCGCCGTCAACGACCACCCCCGCCAGGCGGCAATCGACGTGTCGACGATCAGCACCAGCGGAGGAATACAGAGGCCCAGGAGGGCCACGAACAGATTGCCGCTGGGCTGGGATGCGTTCGCTTCGTTCATGTGCGTTTGTTGTCCCTCGATGGAGCGGTGTTTCGTGATGAACGCGACGATCGTGCGCCTGCGGTGCCAACTCTAGCGTGAAGCGTGACCGGTTGATCGTTCGCGAACCGATTGCGGATTGGTCATCAATCTATGGCACGAACAGGAATTCGCTGGAAGCCCACAACATGTGACCGAGGTCGGCCCAGGCGTGTTGTTCGGCTTCCTTGATGTTTGCACCGGATTCCAGATAGCTGGTTGTCTGCGCAGCAATAAAATCGGCGGCGGCCGTGAGTTCTTCTTGATTCGGCGGACGGTTGAGTGCTTCGGCGTACATGGTCCCAATCCGCGACGCTGCGTTGCCGAGCAGCGCCGCGATGCGGGCTCCCCAGGCCGCGGCCTCGTGGTGCACGAACTCGTTGTTCAACAAGACCAGCGACTGGGTAGCGACGAGCGCAGCCGCGCGGCGGCCGATGGTTGTATCGGGTTTCGGGAAGTCGAAGGCCACCAGCATGGGCGGCAAATAGTTGCGCCTCACTTGTTGATAAATCGTGCGGCGGTGGTCGCCGTGCATCGGACCTGACTCTGCGGGGACACTGCGGCCCTGCATGTAGGGCTCGATGTGTAGCGGGACGCCCGGCCCATACATTTGCGAATTCAGATTGCCGGCCACAGTCAGGATCGCATCGCGAATGCACTCCGCGTCCAGTCGTCGTAGCGGCATGTGATGCAAGAGTCGGTTGGCTGGATCAATCTCGCGCGCCTCGAGCCGCACCATTCCTCCCTGCCGATACGCGGCCGACATCACGAGCAGACGGTGCATGGCCTTGAGCGACCAACCGGAGTCGATCAGCCGCTGCGCCAGGTAGTCGAGCAATTCCGGGTGCGTGGGGCGCTCGCCGAGACTGCCGAAATTGTCGGGCGTGGAAACGAGCCCGGCGCCGAAGTGGTAGTGCCACAGACGATTGACTACGACGCGAGCAAAGAGCGGATTGTCCGGTGAAGTCATCCAGTGGGCGACTTCCAACCGCCCGCTGCCCTGGACAGGGCCGTCCGCATCGTCGGCGAGACTCGGCGGCACGCCGCGCGGTACGACATCTCCCAAACTGGAGGGCTGGCCACTGATTTGCACGGCGACATCTGCAACCTCTCCGTCGGATGCAATCATCGCGGTCGCGGGGCGCGGCAACCGGCGCTCGGTTTCTGCCAGCGCACTGCGCAGCTTGTCCAGCTCGGCAAGTTCCCCGGGCGACAGGAAATCCTGCTCTGGCTCAGCTACCCAGGCGGGATTATCAGCGCCGAGCAAGAAGGAACGCAATTGCTCGTCGGCTGGATCGTCCAGTTGTCGCGCGGCGGGATCCGAGGCGGATTGCTCTTGCCAGTCGGAGAGCACGTCTGCGAATAGTTCGCCATAGGCACTGGCGAGGGCTTCCGCGCTTGGCAGCTTTCCTGAGGAGATCATCGATAGGACACGGGCATTGGGGCGGCGGACGATCTCGTCGGGCTCTTCGTTTGAGAAGAAGATCTGATCGACGGCCACGTATCCGCCGGGCGCTGCGACTTCATCGACCAACTCGATGTGCGCCTCGCGGCCAATCAGATTGCGCACGTCGAAGGAGACACTACGAAACCGCGATGTGCCGTCTCCGGTGGCCGTCGTCTCGGGCTGGGGCTGCCCATAGATGATGAGATTCAGACAGGCCCGCTGAGGATGCTCGCCACCGGCGATAAGGAAGTTGATGAACTTGCCGGGCACGACGAACTTTGGGCTGAGCAGCCGACCGGTCATCCGATCACCAAATGCCGAGCTGTCGGCGTAGCCCTGTCCGATGACCTCTGACACAGCGGGCCCGGCCATCGTCGGCCCGGCGCCGAAGGCCGGACCGATCTGCGTCCACCCTTCGTAGGTCGACGACTCAAAGTCTTCGAACAGGTCGTGTGCGGACAGTTCGCCGGGAATGCGCGCCTTGACCTTCGACATGTTGTCGGCCAGCGAGGCTGCCCGGGCGGCAAACTGGTCGGACGTTTGATTGCCCAAGCGAGTCCAAGGGTAAAAGATCGGATCGCGAACTTCGGCCGCCCGTGTGAGATGGTCCACCCAACGAGCCAGACGGTCGGCATCCAGTCCGGCAGATTGCGCGGCTGCTGCGATGGCACGTTCGTCGTCCGTAGCCTGCCGCCGGGCAACCTCAGCGGCGGCCAGGAGATAATCGGAGAGCGATTCCGACGCCGCGACCTGCGCGGCAGCCTGCGCCTTGAGTTCAAGATGGCGAACCCGACGCCGCAATTCTGAGAGCGATTGCCGGGTGGCCTTCATTTGTGCTTTGAGCGCCGGCGAATCGACCCAGCGATGTACGCGGCGCGAGCTATAGAGCACGCCCGCCAGCGCGTAGTAGTCGGTCGTGGGGAGCGGGTCGAACTTGTGGTCGTGGCAACGGGCACAGGCCATCGTCAGCCCCAGGAATGCCTTGCCGATCACGTCAATTTGACGCTCGATCTGATTGGCGTCGGCCAGCGGTTCGTCGACGGGAACGTTTTGTACGCTGCCCAGCCAATAGAACCCCGTGGCCAGAGAAGACTCCTCGCGGGCCCCATCCAGGCTGAACCGCTGCGCTTCGAGAAGATCGCCGGCCAGTTGCTCGCGGACGAATTGGTCGTACGGCAAATCTTGATTGAGCGCGGCGATGACGTAGTCGCGGTAGCGATGCACGTCGGGCTTGTCCGGATCGTATTCATGTCCGTCGGTCTCGCCGTAGCCGACGATGTCGAGCCAGTGCCGGCCCCAACGTTCGCCGTAGTGCGGGCTGGCCAGCAAGCGCTCGACGAGCCGCTCGTAGGCGTCGGGGCGCTCATCGGTGACAAACCCTTCGACCTCTGCAGGTGTCGGCGGCAAACCGATCAAGTCGAAGCTGAGTCGGCGCACGAGTGCGCGACGGTCTGCGGCGGGTGCCGGCTGCAGACCGGCGGCATTCAACGACGCGAGAATGAAGCGATCGACGGCGTTTTTCGACCAGATATCACCCTCCGACTCGGGCACCTGCGGATCGGTCAGTGGCTTCAGGGCCCACTGGGGATCGTCGTCGCTGGCCGATTCACTTTCAGCAACAAAGGTGGCAGGCCAGGGAGCGCCGGCGTCGATCCAGCGGGCCACGTCGTCGATTTGGTCGGTGGGCAACTGTGGTTTGCCGCGCGGCATGTGGAGCTTGCGCTCCGTATCGTGCCGCAACGACTGTACCAACAGGCTCTCGTCGGCAGCACCTGGCATGATCGCCGGACCGCGCTTGCCGCCTTCCAAGAGCGCCTCGAGCGAGTCGACCCGCAAGCCCGATTTGGGCGACGGCACTTGGGGACCGTGGCAGCGGAAACAATGCTCGACCAACAGTGGGCGTACGCGGCGTTCGAATAGCTCCTCATGCTCTTCGTCGGCGACCGCGAGCCCCGGCAGGGACGTGATCAGCACCGCGAACACCAGTGCGGCCGTGCGCGTGATCGCGCGCGGCGTGCCACCCGCGCAGGAGCCACCCACAGACGGCGTCCCGATTCGGACCTGATCACCGATGGCACGCACCACGCGTTCGTCGCCCCCTAGACACCTGAATTGCTCCCTCAACGATCGATTCTAAACCATCGCTAACTCGGCAACAGGTGGTCGATTTCGGGTGCAAGAGCGTCGCAAGCTACAGGCTTCACTCCACGATCAGGCCCGACGACGGCAGCGCAGGGCGACGGCCAGCAGAATCGTACCGACAAGACCGGCTACGACGGCGGCGAGCCGCTGCGGGGCCTGCCGCGAAGGCTCGGGGCGGCTCTGCTGCTGGAGGTTCTGATCGGCCAACGCCATGGCGAACGTGCCGATCATCATCTCGTCGCTCGACTGATCGCCCCAGCGAACCGTGGCTGCCGGATCGGGGTTCGAAGGATTGTCGCTCGAGTTGTCGAACCAGCCGGTGCAGACCAGCCGCGTGCCTCCTGGTATGCGCTTGGGCTTCGACAGTATGTAGTTGTGCTGCCAGTTGAAATCGTAGTGCGGCACATCGAGCAACACTTCGTGCTGCCCATCGGGATAAATGGCCTCGTAGCGGAAGGCCTTGCCGCGCAGGTGCATGTGGGGGCGCATCACAAGCAAGAGCGCATCGGCGGGGAACTCCCAAGCGGTCTCGATGCGGTAGTCTGGATCGCCCGGCGGAATGGCAAAATCGCCATTGGCCGGCATGACGCAGATGGCCTCTTTGGCGACCGCGTCCGGCTCAGCGAACACGAGGCCGACATAGCTGCGGTCTTGCTGCGGACGACCGTTGGGCGTGTAGTGCATCTCGAACACAAGCTGCGAACCGGCCGGAATCTTGACGGCCATCCCGGCCGGAACATTCCACGGCCCGCCGCCCGGGTTGTAGCCGGCCAACAACGCGATGCGATCGTTGTGCCGCAACTCGAACGGCACGCCCGGCGGCTTGAGATAGATGGTGACGTGATGCACGACTTCGGCGGCGCCGGGGCGGGCTTCGGCGGCCACGATCCATCTGTCCTCGGCGAAGTTCGTGTCGGCAAAGAACCACTGGTAGTCGACAATGCCCTCGGCCGGCACGTCGAACGGCTCGTCAGACATGTAGATCACGGTGTCAGGCTGTTCGATTCGCCAGCCTTCGACGAAGTCGCGTGGAGGCGGAGCTGCGCTGAGGTCGCCAGCGGGCTGACCGGCGGCGACCCAAGCGAAGATCAATTGCTTCTGCCCGTCAGTCAGGCGCGGATCGTTGGAGAAATGGCCGTGCTGTGGATTTGCGTGCCAAGGCGGCATGCGGCCTTCGGCGACGACTTCGGCCATCATCGGTCCCCAGCCGATTGAATCCTCGTAAGTCAGCAGAGAAAAAGGGCCGATCTCGCCGGGCCGGTGACACTCCTGACAGTGCTGCTGAACGAGCGCCGCGATGTGACTGGCCCAAGTCACCTCGGCCTCTTCGTCAACCGGCTGGACGCGGCCGATCAGGCAGCCTTGTGCTGTCGTCGAGGGGACGCTGACCGGTTCGCCGGCCAACAGGTCGTCGACCGCGGCGACCAAATCGTGTCGCGTAGGCTCGTCGCGTTGCACGCCAACCAGGTACTGGTCGTCGACGCGACCGTGGTAGCGAACGACGCGGTCGGCATCGAGCACAAAGACTTCCGGCGTCCGCGCGGCCTCGAACAAGTCGGCAACCTGGTTGCCCACGTCTTTGAGCACCGGCATGTTCAGTTCGTACCGTCGGGCGAAGAGGGCCAGCTCTTCCAACGAATCCTGTCGGTTTGGGAACACCGCCAGCATGGCGACGTCGGCGGCATCCCATCGCCCAGCGAGCGCGTCGAGCCGCGGCGCGTAGAGTTTGGCCAGTGGGCACTCGGTTCCTAAGAACGCAACGATGACCACGCGGACTTCGCGCCACTGGTTGAGCGTGACTGATTGCCCATGGACGTCGCGCAGCTCGAAATCGCTGATCATCCGCCCCAGCAGATCATCAGCTTGTGCTGGCCACTGGATGGCCAGCGCCAACACAACGAGCGCCAATTGAACGCGACGGCAACGGGTTGGGCTACCGGCGCTCATCAATGCCCCGCCGCACGGGCGCCGCCGCGCTGACGACCGACGCGCCAGGCGAGAGCGCCAAAAAAACACAACAGGGCCACGCTACCCGCCGCCAGCGCGAGCGGCTGCACCGCATCGGAACTGTCTCCGGGCGGCGTGTTTGGCAGCGGATCGGGATACGCGCGGGGCATGTCGACAGGGGCACCCTTGGGCCGCGCCACGCGGAGGTATCCGATCATCATTTCGTCCGTGGTTTGATCGCCCCAGGTGACCGTCGCTTCGGGATCGGGATTCGAGAGATTGTCGATTGAATTGTCGAACGTGGCGGTGCATTCAACCACGGTGCCTGCCGCCAGCGGCAGTGGCTCGGCCAGCACGTAACTGTTTTGCCAGTTGAAGTCGTAGGCCGGAACCACGAGCAGGGTTTCTCGAGTTCCATCGAGATGCTGAGCTTCATAGCGAAAGCGGCGGCCGCGCAAGTGCATATGCGGAATCATCTCATAGAGCACGACATCGGAGGTAAGCAGGCAATCGGCCGTCACCTGATGATCGGCCGCGCCGGGCGGGATGACGAACTCGGCGTTGTAGGCCAACAACGTATCGACGCGATGCTCGACTTTATCGGGATCGGCAAACTTCAAGCCAAGATAGCTGAGGTCCTGCTGGGGTGTGCCAATCGGCGTGTAGTGCATCTGAAAGACGAAACGCGTTCCGGCCGGAACGTGATAGGCCAGCCCCGGCGGCAAGGGCTGCGTGCGAAAGCCGGGCGCGTATCCATCTAACAACTCATTGGTCAACTGGTCGCGCTCGAACTCACCTCCCAACTCGGGCGAAAGGAGAAACACGTTGATGTGGTGCACGACCGCCCGATTGCCCGGCCGGCATTCGCAGGCCGACAGCCAGCGATCCTCTTCCCAGCCGGGGTCAACGACGAAGTATTCGTAGTCGAGCACTCCGGCGGCGGGCACGGCGAAGGGCGCCTCGCTCATATGGAAGACGACATCGGGTTGGCCGATTTGCCAGCCATCGGTGAACTGCCGCGGCGGCGGAAGATCGTCCGGATCGCCTTCGGCCGCCCCGTGCGCGACCCAGTCTACGATCGTCCGACGTTCTGAATCACTGAGGCGAATGTCGTTGGCGAAATGCCCAACGTCCGGATCGGCGTGCCACGGCGGCATGCGACCCAGTTCGACGACTTCTCGAATCATGGCCGACCAACCGGCGGCTTCTTCGTACGTCATCAGCGGGAATGGCGCGATCTCGCCGGGGCGATGGCAGTGCTGACAGTGATCCTGGACGATGGGCGCCACGTCGCGACACCAGGTGACCGGGCTCTGGGGATTTGGATCGCGGCGACGCCCGATGAGACAGCCGGGCGCTTCGGTGTAGGGCGCGGAGACCTCGTCGCCGGCCAGCAAAGCCTCGATCGCGGCGCGAAGGTCGCTGCGGCGGGGAACGTCGCGGCGATGCTCATATCCGTAACGATCGTCGACGCGCCCCTGATAGCGGACCGCCCGTTGGCGATCGAGCACGAAGATTTCCGGAGTGCGCCGCGCGCCAAACAGATCGGCGACTCGCTGATTGGGGTCGCGGAGCAGCGGGAAGTTGATACCGGCCGTCCGCACGAAGTGCGCCATGGCTTCTTGCGTGTCGACGAGATGACTGTCGACACCGAGAAAGGCGACACCCTGGGAGCCGAATTCATCGGCTAGGTCGGCGAGCGTGCCGGCATACAGCCGCACCAGCGGGCAATCGACCGCCAGGAAGGCGACCACGACCAGCTCGCTCTCCTGGTAGTCCTCTAGCGAGATTGCGGCGCCGCGGTAGTCGCGGAGTTCAAACGCTTCGATGGTCTGCCCTACCGAAGAGCCATTTGCCGAAACCGTTGATTCGACTTCGGCGTCTTCGGGGGCGGCGAAGCAAACAGTCGGCGGCGCGGCCACAAGCAGGGCGCTAGCGGTGACGGCCAGCACTAGTGCTCCGTCAACACGTGATTTTCGGGTGCGAGTTGTCCGGCGGAGCACTACCATGTTATCTGCGCCAAAGCACTTGCGCCTTTGGCGAACGTTTCGCGTCGGTGCGAATGAATCGGGCTGACGCTCCACTAGCCCCCGAAACGAAGACGTGGGACCGCGCGCCAACCCTCGTGGCGCGAGTGGTCTCATCGTTGGTCGATATTGCGCCACGAAGAGTCGTGTCCGGGGAATGACCCAAAAATGAACCCGAGAGAACCGCGCGAAATGCTGCCCGAAACCTTCAGTCTAGGCAGCGTCTGGCTGGCCGTCTAACGGACCACGGCGCGTTGTGAACAGAAGCGGTTCGTGCGCCGCCGCAGATATCTGCGCGCCGACCGAATTGACGCAGCGAACAGGTTGAGGCTGAGCGTGTTCGCCCATAGTTGCGGGCGAAAACGCGCAGCAGCATCAGGGTTCCGGCGCCTGGAAGATATCATCGCCCTGTTCGTTCGTCAGGCCGAGGAACGGCCCATCGGCGTGTTCGGCCAGCAGGGCGCGAACTTTACCCCGGGCATCGAATAGGGTCAGCCCGGGACCGGTCGGCTGCACGTCGAGCCGTGCGCGGGCATTGCCCTGCGCGTCGCTCATTTCGAGCAGCACTTCGCCCGCGCTGCCGATTCCCAACACAGCCCGCTCACGCCCCTCGACATCGACCAGCATAAAGCGCTCTGCCCGGACGAACTGAGGGGCCTGCGGAGCGCGTCGGGCCCGCCACTCGTGGAGCAGGGAACGCGCGGCGACGGCTCCTGTCGCCCCCAGTCCCAAGATGAGCAGCACGAGCAGCCGCCGCATCCAAACCGTACGACGCTCCAGACGATTCAAGCGCGTTTCGACGTCCAAAATCACCTCCTCACGAACATACTCTTTCATGCGCGGTGCAAGGCGCACGACAGCGCGACGGTGCCAGGCGGCCCCAAGGTTGAGCAGGCGACGATCGTCATTCGATCAACGCTCGCGCATCGCGCGAGTCCAACCCAGCGGGCGGTCATGGCTACAGATTCAGCAGTCTTCAGCAGGCCGCCGCCGCTACTGATCAGCCTCCCAACTGGTTGCGTCGCAGAATACGGCCCGCTCGACGCGAATGTTTACCGACTTGGTTTCTTCAGGCATGAAGAACGCCGTGAGTTCGATCTGTTCGCTTTGGCCCGCACGGATCGCCACCGGCGGCCCGACGTCGAAGCCACTATCGCCGGAGTGCATGGTCGACGAATCGTCGAGCACCTCACCGGCATCGTCAAGAAACTTGAGCTGCACGTGCAATTCGCGGAGATCCTTGTTGGCGTGATTGGTGGCGTCGACCAACACCGTGCGGAACCCCTCTTCACCGCCGATCTCGATGAATTCGCACGCGATGGGCGCTTCCTCTGCGCCAAAATCGAGTTCTTCGATTTCGGCCGGCATTTGATCGTGATCGTCAAGCGGCACGCCCGCCAATTCGAACTCGTAAGAGAGCGGTTCCACGTCGGTGACGATTTGCAGTGAAACGGCTGCCGGCGCCGACTCACAATTGACGCTCACGTTCATCTCACCCCCGAAGCCGTAGGAGCTGGTGCCGAATGTCGGCATCGGTTCGCCGGCCGCATCCAGGGGAACGAGTTGCAAGATGGCGTCCTCCAAATCGGTGTCGCTCCGTACGGCCACCTCGACGGAGGCGGGTTCGTCGAGCGTGGCTTGGGTGACTTCGATTTCCATGTCCGCGACCGTCTGTTTCGCGCCGGGTTCCAGTGTCTCGATCAAGACCGTCTGGACTTCTGCCGGCGCGATGAGATCGACGGAGCCGAAAAGCTCGCTGACCTCCGCGACGTTTTTGACGAGGTTCTTCAGGCCGACCGTCAGACTCTGTTCGTAGAGCACCGGAACCTCGGGCTCTTCGCCGAAGGACATCGAGAAGTTGCCGAAGTTCATGGTCTGCTCTTCGTCGATCAGGCTGTTGCCGCTTTCGTGCCGTGCCTCGAAGATCGTCAACGTCGATCCGTAGGACTCGAGTTCCGTGGCCTGCCCAATCGGGGCCGGCAGGCTCTGGGCCCGCGCGACAACCTCCATGGTGCCGGTGGCGTAGGGCACGAATTGATCGACCGAAAGCACCTCCAACAGAAACGGGCCTTGAAACGTGACCGGCAGTTCCCGTTGCCCGCCACGGAAATGCAGCGTGTTGCCCTCGTACTGGGGATAGCAACGCGCTTGCTCGCAGATCGCTTCGATCAATTCCAGTCGCGATCTCGGCCGAGCGGGCACGGTGACTTCTGCGTCCAACTGATCGTCGATGTCGCTCGCGTCGATTTCGAGACCGATTTCCTCGGCCACTTCGGCCAGAGCTTGGCCGGCGGGGACGCCGTCGTATCCGGCTTCCGTGCGCCAAGTCTGTTCGTACTCAGCGGCAGTCATGGCGGTGATCGGCGCGGCAGGCTCGCCGCCACCGAGCCCTCCTTGAAAGGCCTCAGAGAGCCCCTCGGCCATACCTTCGGCGATGCCCTGCACGAGACCGCCCAGTCCTTCCTCCATGTTTTCAAAGTTGAGCGTCATCTCGGGCCCGTCTTCGCCGAGCACCATGGCGATGGCAAACACGCGCCACTCGCCCTCTTCGCGCTTGAGCAGCACCTTGCCGGGCTCGTCCTCGCCATCTTCGGTCAGTGTGGCTTCGACGGTGGCGATGCCGTCCGCGATGCTCACCTCGCCTAGTTCGAACGAGCGCTCGCCGCCATCGTCGGGCCCCGACATTTCGTCGAGGCTTTCCCGTGCTTTGGTGGTGGCGAACGTCTTGGCCGTCTCCATATCGTTGGCTGCCGATGCGGCGAGAAATCCTTCGGCGACGGCCAGGATGGCCTCGCGCTCGGCGTCGGTGAGCTCGACCATTTCGGCCGCGTCTGCATCTGGCGAGTCACCGGCCGGCGGGCTCCCCCAGATGCCGCGACCGGCAGCTTCAGCGGCCGCTTGGGCGGTGGCCATCGACGTCGAGGGTCGAGATTCCGCGTCGTGACGCGCCCAACCTTGTTCGACGATGCGCTTGTTGACCGAGCGGCCGCGATGCCAGACGCGCGCCAGCGGCATGCCCTCGCGCTCGGCATCCAAGACTTCAAACAACAAATCCATGTCAGCCAGCAACTCGGAGACGGCGTCGCGCGCTTCTTCGAACTGCGGTTCGCCTTCCGCGGGAGCGATGATCCCGTCGAGACGCAGCGTCACTGTTTCATCGCCATCGACGGCTGCGAGCACATCGGCCGCAACGACTTCGGAGACTGGGGCGGTGAACGAACGGACGATCTCCGGACCGGCAGCCGAGGCCAGCGGCGACACTGCCATCGGTGAAATAAAGACGATCAGCGCCGTGGCGCCGAGAACGCGCGCGCGTCTGCCTGCCCGCGACGCGACTCGGGGGGCTCGTTCACCATCGACCGGATCCGCTTTCGAACGTGTCGCGCAGTGCATAACGTGCCTCCGTATTCACGGCTCAATATCCACGGCAGTCCTTGACGATCGAGTTGCCGACCACAAAGTCGGGGCGATCGTCCTTGCAAACGTGGGCTACGGCGGGCGCCGTTAGGCCCGGCAACCACCGCAAAGGTACCGTGGCGATCAGGATGCCGCCACGCGCCAGCGCCACAATCCGACCAGACCGAGCGTGGCAATGCCGGCGGCGAACCAAATGGCCAGTCGCGGTCGGGACGATCTCGCCGTGGTCTTGGGAGTGTCGAGCGTGACGATGTCGAAGTAGCCGATCATCATCTCTTCCCAGCTCTGCTCGCCCCACCGCACTTCGGCGCTCGGATCGGGATTGGCGAGGTTGTCGGGCGAGTTGTCGAAGACGGCCACGCACTCGACCACCGTGCCCGCCGGCAATCGTTGCGGTTCGGCCAGTACGTAGCGGTTCTGCCAGTTGAAATCGTACCGAGGCACATCGAGCAACAGCTCTTTGGTTTCGTCTGGGTAGTGGGCGATGAATCGAAACGCCTTGCCGCGGAGGTGCATGTGCGGAAGAAACGAGAGCACCAGTGCGTCTTGTTTGATGCGATGCTCGAGATGGACCGTATGGTCGGCCTCGTACGGCGGGATGACGAACCAGTTGTTCATGGCAGGCACGGTGTTGACCGGCCGCCGCTGGGCGCCGAGCGGCGCCAGCACAAGCCCCAGCAGGCTCAGGTCCGATTGGGCCTCGCCGTTGGGCGTGTAGTGCATCTGGAAGACGAATTTGGCTCCGGCGGGAACGTACTTGGCCATGCCTGCTGGAAAGAAGGTCGGGCGCATGCCGGGCACGTAGCCGCAGAGCATGTGATGCTGCAGCTCCCACATCTCGGCCAGATCGTCGCGCGTGAGCCCCGGCCGATCCAGCTCGGGCGGCAAGACGAAGACGTTGATGTGATGCACGACGGCGCGATTGCCCGGCCGGCATTCGGCGGCGTCGACGTAGCGCCCCTCGGTGAATCCTGGGTCGGCGACGAAGTACTGGTATTCAATCACGCCTTCGGCCGCCACATCGACCGGCTCCGCGCGCATCGGCACGATCAAGTCGGGCTCACGTGGTAGTCGCCAACCTTCGGGAAACTCGCGCGGCGGCGGCAGAAGTGCGGGATCGCCCTGCGGTGCGCCGGCGGCAACCCAGGCAAGAATCGCTTCTCGCTCGTCGCCCGTGAGCCGCGCATCTTGCGCGAAGCGTCCGCGCGGCGCATCGGCGTGCCAGGGTGGCATGCGACCTTCGACAATCACCTCTTCGATCATCGCCGCCCAGCCGACGACCTCGTCATAGTCCTCAAGCGCGAAGGGGGCGATCTCACCGGGTCGATGACATTCCTGACAACGACGTTGGAAGATGGCGGCAACGTGCTCCGACCAGGTCACGTCGGCGTCTTCGTCCGGCGTCCTCATGCGACCGATCAGGCAACCCGGTGCTTCCGTGGCGGGAACGCTGACGGGCATATCGGCCAGCAGTTCTTCAAGCGCCTCAACCAGATCGCGTCGCTGGGGGGCTGGTCGCGCGAAGTCGACGCCGTACTGATCGTCGATGCGGCCCACATAGCGGACGACGCGCTGGGCATCGAGCACGAAGACCTCAGGCGTGCGAAGCGCGCCAAACTCATCAGCCAGCACGTTGCCGACATCGCGAAGGAAGGGGAACTCGAAGTCGAAACGCTGGGCGTGCGCCGCTATTTCTTCCAGCGAGTCCTGCCGGTTGGGATCGATCGCCACGACGGCGACCTTCCGATCGGCATAGTCATCGGCTAACGCCACGAGGCGCGGCGAATACAGCCGCGCCAGGGGGCACTCCGTGCCGAAGAAAGCCACAACCAGCAGCCGTTGATTCTCGAACAACTCGTCGAGCGTCCACTCGCGCCCGAACTGGTCTTCGAGCGCGAACGGCTTCACCTGCTGGCCAACACGCGAGTCGGTGGCGGCAGCGGCAGGCGCGGGCTCCGACGCAGCATCAACATCGCCAGCAGCTGACTGAGCCGGCGCGGCAACCGACAGCGTGAGCAAGACGAGGGCCGCGCTAGCCGCACGGCGGTGCCTGCGCACAACGAGCCCGGCGGCAAACAATAGCGGGATCGCG
Source organism: uncultured Planctomycetales bacterium (assembly GCA_938003525.1). Lineage (GTDB taxonomy): Bacteria > Planctomycetota > Planctomycetia > Pirellulales > JAEUIK01 > CALKYM01. Next base: position 48,203 of record CALKYM010000243.1, read on the forward strand.
GCAACCACGGCAGCGGCCGTAAGCGTGCGGTAAGTTCCGTCCACGCCCGCCGGCTTGCCGGAGCCCGCTTGCAGATCTTGATCGACCGGCGCAATGGCAATCGTGCCGATCATCATCTCTTCCCACGTCTGATCGCCCCACCGCACGGTCGCCTGCGGATCGGGATTCGCCGGGTTGTCCGACGAATTGTCAAAGGTCGCAATGCATTGCATCCGCGTCCCCTCGGGTGCGCGGAGTGGCTCGGCCAACAGGTAATCGAACTGCCAGTTGAAGTCGAAGGCCGGCACGTCGAGCAGAATTCGCTCTTCGCCGTCGGGGAAACTTGCCACAAAGCGGAAGGACTTGCCCCGCAAGTGCATGTGCGGGCTGAACGAGTAGACAAGCGAGTCTTCGTCGAACGTATACGACGACTCGACGACGTGATCAGCGGCGCCCGGCGGGATGGTAAAGTCGCGATTGGCGATCATCACCATGGAGAGTTGCCGGCGGACCTCATCGGGCTCGGCGAAGACGACCGCGATGCTGCTGCGATCGGTCTCGAGTGTTCCTGTCGGCGTGTAGTGCATCTCGAACACCAGGTGCGAACCGGCCGGCACCAGCCGCGCGGTTCCATCCCAATGATCCAGATTCACGGGTCGTTTGCCGGGGGCGAAGCCGCCCAACAAATTGATGCGATCGCCCAGTGGCAGGTCCCAGTCGACCCACGGCGGCTTGAAGTAGACCGTCACGTGATGCACGACGGCCGTGTTCCCCGGGCGACATTCGACCATCGTGATCCACTTGTCTTCTGTCCAGCCCGGGTCAACGGTGAACCACTGGTATTCGACGATGCCTTCGGCGGGCACCGTGAAGGGTTCGTCCGCCATATAGATCACCTGATCGGGCTCGGGAATTTGCCAGCCCTCGGTGAACTCAGCCGGCGGCGGCAAGTCAGACGGATCGCCCTCTGGCGCGCCATCGGCCACCCAGCGGTAGATGAGCGCCTTCTCCTCCTCGCTGAGCAGCGCGGCGTTGGCGAAGTCACCGTAGTGCGGATTGGCATGCCAGGGTGGCATCCGCTGCTGCTCAACGACCTCGCGAATCATCTCCGCCCAGCCGACGACGTCCTCGTAAGTGAGTAGGGAAAAGGGGGCGATCTGCCCGGGACGGTGGCACTCCTGGCAATGTTGTTGAAAGATCGGCGCGATCTGCCGCGACCAAGTCACCTGGCCGTCTGGCTCCGGCGCGCGAATGCGACCGATGATGCAGCCAGGCGCTTCAGTTCTCGGCACACTCACAACGCTGCCGGAGAGCAGCTCATCCAGGGCCCGCTCGAGATCGCGGCGACGCGGGGCATCGCGCTGCACGCCGACTCCATACTGATCGTCGATGCGACCCCGATAGCGCACGACACGCTGCCGGTCGAGCACAAACATTTCCGGCGTCCGCTCCGCGCCGAACTGGTCGGCGACCTCATTGCCCGCATCTTTGAGAATGGGGAACGTCACGCCATACCGGCGCGCATAGTGCAACAGCTCGGTCATCGAGTCTTGCCGGTTCGAGTCGATGCCGATGAAGACCACGCCGCGGTCGCGGTACTGTTCTTCAAGCCGCGCCAGCCGCGGCGCGTAGAGTTTGGCCAGCGGACACTCGGTGCCCAAGAACACCACCACGACCAGCTCAGCATTGTCCCAATCGTCCAGCGCGCGCCAGGTACCACGATAATCGCGCAGCGAGAAGTTCGCCACCGGCTCGGCCGCTTCTGCTTGGCTGGGTGTAGCGGAGCAGAGCGTAAAGAGCGCCGCCAAGCAACTGTGAATGATCATGGTGAGCCGATTCGCGGCCTCAGCCGGCCAAGAGCGCGGAAGGATCCGCCGCGCGGCAGATGCGGGAGGTCGATCGCCAGAGCAAGCAATAGCGCCGGCTTCCATTCTATTCGCGCCCCGCAGCGGAGCAATTCACCAGAACTGCCGTTTGTTCTCACACCGTCGCCAAGGCCCTGATGCTCACAATGGCAGGCAATCGTTAGTCCGACCGCCGCGCTGCGGAATGCTCCAGATGGAGATGAGCGGCCAGACTTTCCAGGGTAGGGTACTGCTGCAGCACGTCGAAGTTCAGAGTCCGGCCGAGCGTCAGTTCCAACTCGCGCGTCACCTGCACGATCAGAATCGAGTCGAGCCCCAACTCCGCAAAGTTCTGCTCGCGCGCCAACTCGTCCGGTTCGATCTCCAGTTTCGCAGCCAGAACTTGCCGCACGAACTCAACAAGTTGCGCTTCAGTATCGAGGCGGGGCCGTGGCTGCCGCGATTCGCTCCCTCCATCTGCTTCGCCGTGAAGGGCAGCAGGTTCATCCGGTGCCGGGCCGCGTGCGCTCCGCAGCAATTGCGGCCCCGGCGAAGCAATTACAACCTGACTGGTGTCGAGCGTCACCGCGCGTTCCAGAGCGACGATGGCGTCGGCAGGCGGCATGGGTTTAAGGACGCCGCTACGCTCGATGGCTTCGACACGTTTGGCGGCCATGCCGACATCGGCCCACGCACCCCAGTTGATGGAGAGCGTCGGGCGGCCGCACGCCTGACGCCAATGTGCCAGTCCGTCCAGATAGGCGTTCGCCGCCGCATAGTCGGCCTGCCCCGGACTGCCAAGGAGTGCCGCCACCGACGAGAAGAGCACCAACAGCGGGCTCTCGGCCTGTGTCACCTGATCGAGCACCCAGGCGCCTGGCACCTTCGGCCGGAGCACTGCTTCGATCGACGCCGGGCGTTTGGAAAGGAGTAGACCATCGCGCGCCACTCCCGCAGCGTGGAACACCGCGTCGAGGCGTCCCCAACGATCCTTGATCTGCGCGACCAACTCCGCCATGTCTTCCAACTCGGCAACATCTGCCGCGACAGGCCAAAGCTCACCGCCGGCCGCTTCCATCTTGATGAGGCGCCGCAAGCGGCGCGCCGCAGCGCTTCGCCCGCGCGAGCGCTCGGACCATTGGTCGCGCGGCGGCAACTCGCTGCGGCTAACCAAGGCGATGCGACCTTGGTATTGCTTGGCCAGCCAGGCCGCCACTTCCAAACCAATCCCGCCGAGGCCCCCCGTCACGAGAAACACCCCTGTATCCGGCAAGGCCGGACGCCGCTCGATACTCGCGAAGTCGAGCGGTTGGAGGTCGGCCACCAGTCGCCTCTCGCCGCGATAGGCAACTTCTGGCCCCTGCGGCGGCAGACATATCTCGGCCCAAAGCGCTTCGCCGAGTTGCTCCGCATCGACGCGATCGGTGGCCACGTCGATCGCCTGCACCTGCACTCGGGGGTCTTCCAACGCAATCGTCTTCACCAATCCCCACGTAGCCGCCTTTTCCGGACAGCAACCCTTGTCGCTTGCGACAACGCTTTGAGCGCCGGCCGTGACAACCCGCAAATCGATGGGTTGGCCCCGACCGAGTTGTTTCCAGAGTGCAACCAGAGAGCGAAGCCCGTCATCCAGTGATGACGACAGCTCATAGAGCGACGAAGCCGCCTCGTGCTGCGGATCGAGCTGCCACATATGAACGATGCGATCAACATCGCAGCCCACCCATTTCAGCAGCCGGCGGTAGTCGGCCGCCCGGTCGGCGCTGAGCAGGTATTGATCTTCGCCCGCTGGACCGGTTCGCGCGCCGCGACGAACGACGACCACACGCTCGCCGGCGCGTCGCAGCCGCTCTGTCAGATTGATGCCGACGCCCATCTCGTCAGCGAACAACAGCGTGATCCCGGGCTTCCGCGCACTTGCCCGCGCTGCGCTGTCGAGCGCCCGTTCGACCCAACCTGGATTGAAGAACCAGTCGGCAGTGTGAGTCGACGCTGCGTGCTCGATCGCGTCAGCTCTACTTCGAATTCCTTGCAACGGGCGCTGGCGAACCGGCTCCGCGGTCGATTCGATCTTTCGTCGCTTCTCGGGAGTGCCGTCATCGAGCCGATCGCGCTCAACAGTCGGCGCGGGGGGCGCACTCGCATCGTCACCGGATGCAGGCACCCTCGCTACGTTGCCCGCCTCCAAACGAGCGAACCAGTAGCTGTGTCGCTCGAACGGATACGTTGGAAGCGGCAGGCGCCGTCGGCCGTCGGCGCGCTCCGACTCGACGGAGTCCCAATCGACGTCGATGCCTGCGGCGAACGCCCGTCCTAGTACATCGCAGACGCTGGCCCAATCGCTGTTGCCAGACGATGCGGCCGCGCCGGCATCCGCGGCACTCGAGTCGGCAGGATGCCCGACACCGAGCCGCTTGCGAACGTCGTCGACCTGCGAGCCGCGCAGCCAGCCGAGCACAGCCCGGACCAGGCGCGACGGCAGGTGCCCAAACGCGGCCACCAACTCGGCGACCGAGCCACCCGGAGCATCCGGTGCCTCGTTGTCGGCCGTGCGATAAACCTGGGAGGCCGATAGGTCGTCGGCTTCCGTCGCCAACGCAACCAATCGCAAACGATCCCGCAACTGATCCGCATCGCGCGCCACAATCGCAACTCGATGGGCAAACTTCGCTCGGCCGACATTCGCGGTCAGGGCAACATCGCCCAGCCGCCACTGGCGCTCCTCGAGCAATTGTTCTGCGTAGGCTTCGATCAGCTCGTGCAGGGCGTTCGGACTGCGCGCCGAGATGGTGACAACATGCGGCCCCTTTTCGGCACTGCCACTGTGCTCGCGCGACGCGATCGGCGCCTCTTCCAAGATCGCATGAGCATTCGTGCCCCCGAAGCCGAAGCTGCTCACCCCGGCGCGACGAGGTTGACCGTCTCCCGCGTCCCAATGCCGCAGTCGATCGTTCAGATAGAAGCCGCTTTTGGCGGCATCGAGCAGTTTGTTCGGAGCATCGAGGTGCAGTGACGGCGGCAACTGCCGGTGCTGTAAGGCCAAGACCGCCTTGGCCACCCCCGCCAGACCCGCGCAG
>CALKYM010000244.1 GCA_938003525.1 uncultured Planctomycetales bacterium
CTGCGGTGCGTGTCCGTCAGTCCGTCGCTCGAGTTGTCGGCGGTGTTCGCCGTTAATTGAGACATCATGCAACTCCCGCTGTGCCTGCCCCGGCCGCGCCCCGGTGGCGCTAGTCGCCGACCGTGAACTACCATCGATCTCGCGCAGGATACTTTGCGCCGGCACCCGCGGCAACCGCCGGCCGAATCGAGCGTCCCCAAAACTAGACTGCGTGCCCATCTGCGCTCCCGGAACGCTAGAATGCTCGAACAGTGGCCTGCCTGGTCGAGCGACTACGGCGCGCTACCCGGCACCAAACAGCATCATCTCACGCGCGCCATTTCGAACGGAGGACTTCGGTTCATGCAAGCGTTTATTCATGGCGAGTGGGTCACCCGGGATCGCGCCATCGAAGTCATCAATCCCTTCGACGGGACGATCATCGACACCGTACCTCGCTGTACAGCAGATGATGTCGATCGCGCATTGACGGGAGCCGTAGCCGGCGCGGCCGACATGCTGCAGGTGAGCGGCTACCGTCGATTCGAGATCCTCCGCGATGCCGCCGAGCGGATGCGCGCAGCCAGCGAGGATCTTGCCCGCACGATCAGCCTCGAAGAAGGCAAGATCATTGCTGAGGCGCGGGTCGAAGTCGCACGGGCTGCGGAGACGATGGAACTCTCCGCTGAGGAAGCCAAACGCATCTACGGCGAAGTTCTGCCTCTTGATGGAGCTTCGGCCGGCGGCAATCGCCTGGGCTTCACGCTGCATGTTCCGTGCGGTGTGGTGGCGGCCGTCACGCCCTTCAATTTTCCGCTCAATCTGGTGGTCCACAAAGTCGGCCCCGCGTTGGCCGCGGGGAATGCCGTGGTCATCAAGCCGGCCAGCGACACGCCGCTCTCGGCGCTGAAACTTGTGGAGATCCTGCTTGAGGCAGGCGTGCCACCGCTGGCCATTGCATGTGTCACAGGCTCCGGCGGTGAAGTCGGCGATGCGCTCTGCAGCGACCCTCGCGTCCGCAAGATCAGCTTCACCGGTAGCCAGGAGGTCGGCGAGCACATTTGCAAGGTCGCAGGCATCAAGAAGGTCACTATGGAACTGGGCAGCAACAGCCCGTTGCTGGTCCTCGAAGATGCCGACCTCGACCAGGTGGCCGAAGCCGCCGTGGCGACCGGCTATTCCAATGCCGGCCAAGTCTGCATTTCGACCCAGCGGGTGATTGCTCTCGACGGCGCCTACGGCAGCCTCATCGACGCCCTCACTCCGCGCGTTCAAGCATTGCAGACCGGCAACCAATTGGCCGAAGCCACCAAGCTCGGCCCGATGGTCCGCGAGTCGGACGCAGTGCGCGTGGGTGAGTGGTTGGATGAGGCCGTCGGGGACGGCGCACAGCTCGTCACGGGTGGCACGCGCGAAGGAGCCACGTTCGCGCCGACGCTTGTCAGCGAAGTGAAACCCGACATGCGGATCGCACGCGATGAATTGTTCGGGCCGGCCGTTGGAGTCTTGCGTGCGGAGAGTGTCGATCACGCCATCGCGCTGGCCAACGATAGCCGCTACGGACTGTCGGCGGGCGTCTTCACCCGCGACCTCAACGCCGCCGTTCGTTTTGCCCGCGAAGTCGAGTCAGGCAATATCCACATCAACTGGGGGCCGCAATGGCGCGCTGACCTGATGCCCTACGGCGGCCTGAAAGACAGCGGCTTCGGGAAAGAAGGCCCCCGCTACGCCATCCAAGAGATGACCGAAGCGAAGACAGTCGTCATTCATCCGGGTTAGCGGCAGTCGCGCGGTCAGCGAAGATGGTGAGGGCCAACTAGCGCGTCCTCTGCTGGCGGCCCCGCCGCGGTCTTTCCCGACACAGTTCAATCGAGGGTCTGGGTTCGCTCGTTCGTTGTGGTCACCGTCTTGCAGACGCTACGATTGGCTGGCGAACTGAGCATCTCCACGGTCATTGCCAGGGGAGTTCGTCGGCGATGGTCTATTGGGTTTTGTACGGCCTGGGGCAGCTTGGGTTACGGCAGTATTTCCGCAAGATTCACCGTATTGGCGCGGAGCCGGTGCAGCGCGGACCGGTGGTGGTGGTCTCCAACCACTTCAACGGGCTGATGGATTTGCTGGTCGTCACCAGCCAGTACTTTCGGCGGCTGTGGTTCACGGCCAAGTCGACGTTGTTCGATCCGCCGGGCGGATACATCTTTCGCGCGCTGCCGGTCTTGCCCATCTACCGGCCTGAGGATGGTTTTCAAGGCGACGCGAACGAGCGGACATTCGCGGCCACCAGCAAGCTGCTCAGCAAAGGGGGCGGTGTCCTCGTCTTTCCACACGATTTCCCCGAGGACTTCAAGCCCGGCGAGCGCTGGCTCCATCGTCTGCGTACCGGTGCCGTGCGAATGGCGTTCGCTGCTGAAGAACAGAACAACTGGCAGCTCGATGTGTGCATTCAGCCAGTCGGCGTGAATTATGCGGTCTTTCATCGCGTCGGCTACTCGGTGACCTTGGCCTTCGGTCAGCCGATCCGGGTGGCCCAGTGGCGCGACGACGACGACCCACGCGGGGCCGTTCGAGCTTGCACTGCAGAGCTTGAGTCCCGCCTGCAGCAGCTCACCGTGCAAGTGCCGGATCGGCAGTACACCGAACTGATGGAACTGGTCAACGTGCTATACGCGCGGGATGGGGCCGACGACTTCGGTCGATTGAGCATCATCTCGGAAAAGCTCGGCCGCCTGGTGCCGCGCTATCCGGATTTGGCGCAGCCGATGATCGCGCGGATCGGGCGCTACATCGACATGGCGCGGGCTCTACACATCCGCCCCGGCGACGAACAACCGCCGTTTCAGCACGCACTGCGGCTGACGCTGCTCTCGCCGTTCATCATCGCCGGGATCATCACGCACTACATTCCGCACCGCGCGCTGGAGATCGCCGCGCGGCGGATCAATCCTGATCCTTATTACCTGGGCACGACGCGGTTCATGATGGGCTTTCTCGGCTTTCCGCTCTGGTATCTGCTGCTGGGCTTCCTATACCGGCTGCTGCTGCCCGGCTGGTGGTGGATCGTTGTCGCGCTGACCGCCACCGCCGTGACTGGGACGATGGCCAACCGTTATCGCTCACGGATGAACGCACTCGTGGCCCGGTGGATCCCCGGTCGCTACGGTAGGCACGTCGCCTATCTCAGGCGGCTGGGAAAGGCGCTGCGCGTGAAGTGCGATGCCCTAGCAGCGGAAGTCGATGACGCCACTACCGTCTCAGAACGGGTTGCGCGTTCCGCCTAGCGATCCAGCTTTTTGCGACGGGATCTCGATGCCGCCCGACCGGATGGGCCTGTCCGACGGCAGCCCTGGTCAGCGCGGAGTCAGGTGTGGCCGCCAAGCGAGTCGCCTCAGCGAGGAACGAAACTCACTGAGATGTGGATGATCGTCCAGAACGGAAAAGCCTCGGGCGAAATAAGCCACCAGATGTGTTCGAGCGGGCCAGAGGTGTAAACGCAAAACGCGCCGAGCATCAGGCAGGCCGCAGCCAGGCCAATGTGCAGGAACTGAAACCCGGGCAACGTTCCTCGCATCCAAGCCCAGGTGCCGATTCGTTCGGTTGCCGGTGGTCGCTGTTTGAGCATGCGGCAGGTCACTACGTACCACACGGCCACGTGCAACAGGATGATGGGGTACAGACGGTCTGTAGCGACTGCCCCCAAGAGCGTGAGCAGGAACACGGCCGCATACAGCCGGACGAGCTGACGATGATCGTGAGCCGTTTGCCTCACGCTCGTGCCTCGGCGAGCGGCGAATCTGCGATACGAAGCTGCCATGGCGGCGAACCAGCCGATGCCAAACAGGGCGATGATGCCCATTTGGCCCATCACTGACAATCCCGGTGGCGTCAGAATTGCGGGCGTGCGCATCGTTCCCACCACCCAAAGGATGAAGACGACGCCCGTGACCAGCAGGGCAATCTGCTCGCGACCAAAACGGCGAAACGCTCGGTCGTCTTCCGGACGTTTTGCAGCATCCAGAGTGCGGTAGAAATTTAATTCGTCGCGCAGCTCGTGCACAAGGAAGTAGGAATACAGGAACGCGGCTCCTAGCATCTTGCCGCCACTGCTGAGCAATTCGCTATAGGCCAGGCACAGGACCACACCAACCAGCAGCAGACCGATAATCCATGCCCGCTTGCGCGAAGTTTGGTTGCGCGTCGACGTCGCCATGAACAGGAACCCGATGATCACATGCGGGATCGTAAAGAATCGCGTCGAGGTTTCGGCGGCGTTTTCGACGAGTCTCGCTCCCGATGCATCGCCGACGAAATACGATTCAATCCAGGCGATAGCCTCGAAGCCGAGAATCAGCGCAGCGACGAGCCCCGCAGCGGACCAGAGATTTCGCTCACATTGACCAAGATCGGCCAGCGCATCGGTCGGCCACTGAACGAGCGGACGTGTGCGAGGCGCGACGATCGTGTCCGCATTGGCCATGCGCGACGTGCCTGGGGATCGAGGGCGGCGGGCCGACACTGGCAGCACCGGAAGCGTGGCGGATGATCCACCATCGGAAGGAGGGGCGTCAATAGAGCTATCGTCGTCGCTGGCGGCTCGCTCCAGCCTCTACGCACAGAAACTACCTTCTGCCAGCAACGACAGCGAGTTCGGCCGTCGCACGAGGCAATCCGTGTCGTTCGGGCATCACGGGTTGCGGGCAGGCGCAAGACGATGGCGCGCAAGGTAAGCGATGTCGAATCGATCGAACTATACTGTTCATCATGGGCGCGATAGCAGATGCCGAGCCTCATCCACTCGCCCCGACATGGAAGTCTCCCCAAAGCGCTAGTCTCTTCGGCCAGTTGTGAGACTTTCGTGAATGAGTAAGCAGCAGTCTTCAGGGCGAAACCGCTCGAGATCGTCCGCACCGTTGGCACACATGACGTGGGCCTCGCGGAGCGTGGCGAGCACCGTTTCGAGAACGCGTGCCTTTCTCGGTCGACGCATCTGGGCCTGGCCGATCATCGCGCTGGCCCTGTTGCTCGCCATCGGCTGGGGCGTGAATCGCGCGATCGAGCGGACGATGAAGGCCAACCTGCACTCGCAGTTGCAAACGCTGCTCGACGTCGAGGTCGCCATGCTGCAGACCTGGCTCGTGGCGCATGAGAACAACGCATCGAGCGTGGCGAGCGACCTTGAAGTGCGCAAACTGGTCGCCGATTTGGAGGCAGCCCAAGGCGACACAAATGCGGAGGAACATGACACGACAGCGCTCGGTGAGCAGTTAGCGACGCAACTTGGCCCGGCCATGAGTTCGCATGACTACGACGCGTTCTTCGTGGCCGATCGCGATACGGTGCTCGCTTCGTCGACGCTGGGAGCCGTCGGCCTGAACATACCTCCCAAGTTCTCTGATCTGTTCGAGCGCGTCTACGATCGAAAGACAGCCGTCATGCGGCCCTTCGCCAGCGTGCTGCCTCAGCCCGACCGGGAAGGCAATTTGCGGACAGGCGTGCCCACCATGTACGTGCTCGCACCAGTGGTCGACCAGCATTTGCAGGTCGTGGCGGTGCTTGGCCTGCAAATCCGACCGGAGCGCGAGTTTACCCGCATCTTGCAGCTCGGCCGCCTGGGGGAGTCTGGAGAAACGTACGCATTCGACCACAACGGGTTGATGCTCTCCAACAGCCGCTTCGATCACGACCTGATACTACTAGGGTTGCTGCCCGATCACGAAGGCTCGCGATCGATTTTGCACCTTCAAGTGCGTGATCCCGGCGGCGACATGACCGCCGGGTTTCGTCCCCAAGTGCGTCGCGCTGAACTGCCGCTCACGCGGATGACGGCTGCGGCGATCGCCAGCGGCAGCGGATACGATGTCGAGGGTTATCGCGACTACCGCGGCGTGCCGGTGGTCGGCGCTTGGACGTGGCTCGACGCGTACGACTTCGGTGTCGCTACCGAAATCGACTACGCCGAAGCCTTCTTGCCGCTCACGATTCTGAAGCGGACATTTTGGGCACTCTTAGCTCTGTTGGTGGCGAGTTCCGTGGCCATCTTTGTGTTCACGATCATGGTCGCCCGCCTGCAGCGGCAGGCGCGGGATGCCGCCATCGAAGCCCGGCAGCTCGGACAGTACCGGCTCGAAGAGGAGATCGGCAAAGGCGCGATGGGCGTGGTCTACAAGGGGCGGCACGCCATGCTGCGACGCCCCACGGCGATCAAACTGCTCGACTCCGACAAGTTTACCGATACATCGATCGCCCGCTTCGAGCGCGAGGTGCAGATCACCAGCAACCTAAACCACCCCAACACGATCGCCATCTACGACTACGGGCGCACGCCAGAGGGCGTCTTCTACTACGCGATGGAGTTCCTGGACGGCATCGATTTGCAGAAGCTTGTCGAGAAATACGGTCCACAGCCGGCCGGACGCGTGATCTACATCCTTCGTCAGATCTGCGGATCGCTCTACGAGGCGCATTCGATGGGGCTGGTGCATCGCGATATCAAGCCGGCCAACATCATGCTCAATCGCCGTGGTGGCGAAGGCGACGTGGTCAAGGTGCTCGACTTCGGGCTTGTGAAGGCTCGCGACGAAGCGCAGAGTTCCAGCTTGGATGACAACTCGATGGCAGGCACGCCGCTGTATATGTCGCCCGAAGCCATCCAACTGCCGGGCTCTGTCGATGCGTGCAGCGACATCTACTCGGTCGGTGCGGTAGGCTACTTCTTGCTTACCGGCCAGCCGGTCTTTGAGGCCGACGATCTTGCCGAGCTGTGCCGGTTACACGTCTCAGAACCGCCGCGCCCGCCTTCGAGCCGACTTGGCAGCAACGGCGTTCCTGCCGAACTCGAAAACGCGATTCTCACCTGCCTGGAAAAATCGCGCGCCACCCGCCCTCAAACGGCGCGCGACTTAGCCAACCTTCTCAATCGCTGCCCCGCGTCGAACCAATGGTCGGTCGACGAAGCCGACGCCTGGTGGGTTCGCCACCAGCGCGGCGACGCCCCCCCGTCGGCCCAAACCACCAGCAACGGCGGCTTCGACGCCACGCTCGCGCACTAATCACGCCGCCATCGACCGGCGATACGCGCTCTGTTGCGGTTGGGCGAACGCACCTTACCAGGCCCAAACGGTGTTCCATTGCACAACCTATACTTGGTCTGAAGAAACCAATACTAGGTTGCACCAGGGGTGTCGATCGTGCCTGCACTACTCTCACTACTCGGTTGGCTTGTAGGCGGAGAGAAGTCTCCGTATGAGATTGCCGATGTCTACCTACACATGCGGCAGCAGGTGCTCGAACTGGATGGGGACGCACTTGGCGAGTTGAAATCCAAGCCGGTTTGGGCTGTGCTCATGGAGACCGGCTATCCGGAAGCGGCCTTTACTCTGGTGGCGGTCGTCGACGGCACAGCCAGTCTGTACTTCTCAAACGGTGGCGGAATCATCGGTGCCGGAGAACACGACCAAGTGCGTCGGACGGCGCTGAGCTTGGTGGATAGAGGTGAGAAGTTCTGGTCGCATATGAAGCAGGTCGACGCGTTCCCCAACGTCTCACCCGGCAACACAACGTTTTATTTGGTCACGCCGCGAGGGATATTCTCCCACACGGCGAAAGAAGACGATCTAGGCGAGGGGCGCGACAAGCTATCGGAGTTGTTCCACCAGGGCCACGCGCTCATTGCTCAGATGCGTACCGCTGACGATCAGCGCCGGGCGGAATAGGAGCAACGCGGCGATCAGTCACCAGCTTACGGCGTGCCGAAGCAGAACAGATGTTCTTCGCCGCGGATGAAAAGGCGTCCCCCTACCGGCACGGGTGATCCGATCACCTGTTCGCCCATGTCGTTTTCGCCCAACAGCTCGAATCGATCATCGCCTACCGAAGCTACAAACACCACGCCATCTTCGCGTGCCGCGTAGAGTTTGCCACCTGCAATCACCGGTGAGGCATAGAAGGCTGCGCGGTGCTTCGGAAACGCATCGCTCCAGATCGTCTCGCCACTCGCCGGATGGAGACATTCCACCTCACCGCGATCGCGGACCAAGTACACTCGTCCCTCGTACACTGCGGGAGTCGGCACGAAACAGCCGACGTCGTCGCGAAACCAGGCGTGGTTCGACGACGTGACGTCGCCGCTGCCGTCCAGTCGGATGCCATGTAGTCGTGGCACCCGCCGATCGTTGCGGCCAAAGCAGATCACCGCAATGTCGTCGACGATGACCGGCGTGGCGATCGCCGGCCACATTTGATGGGCGTCTGGGTTGAAGTTGCCGCACGTCCACTGCACCTCGCCGTCCTGTGAACCATGAATCGTGATGTGCTCTGCGCCCCAGACCAACACGGCCTCGCGGCCTTCGTGCTCGATGATCAGCGGTGTCGTGTAGCACTGATCGTTTTCGGTGGGTGTCGAGTAGTTGCGGGCAACCTTCCAGGCGATTTCGCCCGTCTGCTTGTCGAACGCAGCGAGCCACGAGTCGCCGGAATGCATCCGCGCCATGATGACGTGTTTCTCAGTCAGCACGGGCGACGTGCCATGGTCCCAATAGCGCTCGTCTTCGCCGAATCTCTCCACGAGATCCGTCTGCCAGCGAATCTCGCCGTCGAGTTCCACGGCAGCCAATGTGCCGCTCTTGAAATAGGCGAACACGGCATCGCCATCGGTCACGGGCGAGGCGTTGCATCCCGAGGCGTTGCGATGCTTACCGGCATCTTCTTCCCCGAACGCCGTAATCCACCGTTGTTGCCCCGCCCAGTTGATGGCCAGAAGCGCGTCGCGGCCATCGAGAGGCGCCGTCACATAGACCGTGCGCTCGAGCACAATCGGCGTCGAGCATCCCTTGCCCGGCAGCGGCGCCTTCCACACCGTTGTCCGATCGTCGAAGCTGACCGGATACTCGCCCGCAGCAGTGCTGCCCAAGTCCTCTGGGCCGCGCCAGCTTCGCCAGTCCGCAGGTGCCTCAGCGTTTGCGGAAGCGACTGGCAACGCCAACCAGAAGGTCATCGAAAGCAAGCCAACGAGTCGCGGGGTTTGCATGATTGTTTGGTTCCGATCAGTGGGATGCAGACGAATTGAATCACTCGTGTGACTTCACAAGCGGGGGAAGTGGCCCTATCCGTCGGCATGATACACCACGCGAGCCGGACGCGCCGATTGTACGGATTTTACGCGTGAACTGTCCGCAATGCCGCATCGTCAGCCATCGCTTTGGTTGAGAGGACTTTCGCTGTCCCGAAGGTATGTCCTGCGGTTCGAGGCATCTCGTCGGCGCTCTGAGAGGCTCCCAGCGGCCGCCATTTTCTCGCGCCTTTGAGCTAGGGTTGAGGTGACCTGAACCCGCAGACAGTCGAGGAATTCCATGTCCAACTTCATGACCGGCAAGATCGCGTTCGCCAGTGGCAAGACGGGCGACTACGACATCTGGACCCTCGACCTCGCCTCGCGCGAGATGCAGCAGCTCACCTATGGAGCCGACTGGAACGACAAACCCAAGTGGTCGCCCGATGGCCAGTGGATCGCGTTCGTCAGCCACCGCTCGGGGTTCGCCGAGATCTTCAAGGTGCCCGCCGCTGGGGGCGATTTGACTCAACTCACGCAATTGAATCGCTGGGCCACGTCGCCGGCCTTCAGTCCTGACGGCACGCGCATCGCGTTCATCTCCAACGAGTCGGGCAACAATGACATTTGGATCATGGATGTCGAGGGTAACCAGCGCACGCAAATCACCCGGCATGAAGGTTCCGATAGCCACGTGGAGTGGACGACCGATGGCCGGGGACTGCTTTGGTCGAGCGATCGTGCCGACGGCGATGCTGACGTCTGGCACATCGACCTGGATTCGCACGAGAAGACGCAACTCAATTCAGAACACGGTGCCGACATCACGCCGGCCGCCAGTCCCGACGGACGCTGGATCGCGTTCTGTTCTGATCGCCAGTTCACGCCCGACCCCAACCGGCCCTTCGCCGATCGGGACAAGGACATCTGGCTGATGGCCATCGATGGGAAGCTGCCTGTGCGCCTGACGGCCAGCCAGGGCAGCGACTATGCACCCTGCTGGGCCCCCGACGGCAAGCACCTGCTCTATACGGCCTCCGACAAACGAAAGGCCTGCCACCTGCGAGTCATGGACCTCAGCGCAGTACTGGCAGCCTACGAGACAGGCGACGAAAGCGCCATCGACGACGCGGCAGATGCGATCCGGGCGCAGTCCGTCGAACTCGACCGGACCGATCTCAAGGCCGAAATCGGCGCCCATCGCAATGCAACTTTCGTGACCGGCCTCTTGCCCGAAAGCTGGGTCGCCGCCTGTTACCCGGCCCAATACTTCGGCCTCGAGCGCAATCCGCACTGGATCGCGGCGAAGGCCGCAGCGGCCGCTGGTAGCGACGCCGCACAGATGCAGCCCTCGGCCGTGTAGTGGCAGCCGCGTTTGCTGAGACCGGCACAACGCCTGACAGCGGCTAGGCGCACGCTGTCCGCGCTTACGAATATACAGCCCTGCATCCGAACTCGCGGTCTGTTTGCTTGCCTTCCTCCGGCCGTCACTCTCAATCGGCAAGCCACTTCCAGGCGGCGTCGATATCGCTCGCATCAAAGTACTGCACCTTGGCCATCGTGAAGGGCTTGCAGACTTTGGCCATCCACTCTTCCCATTTCTTCTCGCCGACCAAGGCGATCCGCTCGATCTTGGTGCAGTGCGTGGTGGCGAACTTGATGTCGTCCCAGAGCGCACAGGCGTCCCAGCCTTGGAAATCGTGGAACAGGGCCAGCATGCGGACTTTGCCTTCCTCGGCGATGGCCGCATCGACGCGGGGGACGAACGTCTTGTAGTCTTCGTCGTGCAGTTTGCCAGAGAGCTTGAAGCCGAGAACCTTGTCGGAGCTGGCCTGGAGTTCTTCGATCATGGCTTTGCCTCGATGCGTTGGAGTTGGCGGCGCGGCTGTCACCGTTCAGGAATCTTCCGATTCACGACCGCATTGTAACCGGCGACGAAACGGGCATCGTACGTGGGCCACGACATCTCTTAGCTACGCGGTTGACTTCGCCGGAAACAGTGGGCTAGGCTCCGCCATGCATTTGCTGGATGGTCAGGTGAGTTGCTGAAGAATCAGCCGAGATGTCCGAACACACGCTCACGATCGATGGATTGCAGATCTACTGTCGCGTGGAAGGCGAAGGCCCGCCGGTGGTGCTGGTCCACGGATGGCCGACCAGTTCGTACATCTGGCGGCGGCTGATCGACACGCTGGCGGCTTCGCGTCGCGTGTATGCGCTCGATCTGCCGGGATTCGGCCGTTCGGACAAGCCGCTCGACGCGCCGTACACGTTCACCTACTTCGGTCGCTTCATCGGGGGCATCATCGAGGCGTTCGCGATCGAGCAGACGGACTTGATTGTGCACGACATCGGCGGGCCATCCGGCATTCTCTGGGCGGTGGAGCATCCCCAACGGCTGCGGAAGCTCGTGATCGTCGACGCGCCGATCTACACGATGAAGACGCCGCTCGATCGCCTCAGCCATGTACTGTTCCACACACCGGGCATCCGTTCACTGCTCGTCAGCCGGTGGGGACTGAAGAAGTTGTTTCGAATGAACGTCGTCGACAAGACTGTCATGAGCGACGAAGTACTAGAGCACTATCTGGCTCCTTTTCCCGAGACGTGGCACCGACGGCTGCTGCGGAAGACGATCCTCTCACCGCTCGAGCAGCCCAACGAGTTGGCCGATCTCGCCGGACGCATGGCGGCGCTCCAAGCGCCGGTGGCCGTCATCTACGGCGAGGCCGACCAGCTCTGCGGCGCGCACATGAAGCGCCTGGGAGCCGAACTGCCGGCTGCGCACGTCGTCGCGCTAGCCAACTGCGGCCACTACATCCAAGAAGACTGCCCCGATCGTCTGGCGCGTGAGGTGGTGCGGTTCCTGGATGGTTGACGGTGGTCGCCGCGGCTTGCTGGTAAATCACGGCTGTTGGTAACAGCGAACGACGATCGAACATCGATGGCGTTGCTGACCTTAAGGGCTCACGGCACGCACGGGGTGCGGTGCCCTGGTATGACTGGACCAGTCATTGTGTCTACCGTGCGTAAGCCCCAAAAGACCGCCACGGCGTCGGAATAGCGACATCGTGGCGGTTGGTTGCCAATCAAGGTCAGCGGCGTAGCGCTGGGTCAGTCGCCGGAGTTTTCGGCGTCTGCGGTTTCGGCCTCAGCGGCTTCTTCGGCGGCGCGTTCGATGATCTCGTCGGCGGTGGCGAGCGGCATGGCGACGTCGTACCAGCCGATCATCATCTCTTCCCACGTCTGGTCCCCCCAGCGGACCGCCTCCGTCGGATCGGGGTTGGAGAGGTTGTCCTCCGAGTTGTCGAAGTGCGCCGTGCAGAACATCTTCGTGCCTTTGGGCATCAGCTTGGGCTCGCTGAAGATGAAATGGTTCTGCCAGTTGAAGTCGTACTTCGGCACGTCCAGCAGGATTTCGGTGGTGCCGTCAGGGTAGACGGCCTCGTAGCGGAAAGACTTGCCACGCAGGTGCATGTGCGGAAACAGCGAAAGCACCAGCGTATCGCGGTGGAACTTGCGCCAGGCCTCGACCTTGTGGTTGTGGGCGTGCGGCGGAATCTCGAACAGGTGCGTGGCCGCATTGGTGGTGGCCACCTGGTGGGTGACCGTTTCCGGGTCGGCGAAAATCAGGCCCACGCTGCTGAGATCCTCTTGTTCAGACCCGCAGGGGGTGTAGTGCATCTGGAAGATGATCTTCGAACCCGCCGGAATCTTCTTGGCCATGCCATCCGGGAAGAGGAACGGCCGCGTGCCGGGGGCAAAGCCAGCCAGGAAATGGAAGCCGCGGGCATCCCGATCCGAACTCCGCTTCTCCTGTTTGGGCGGGCGAATGAAGGCGATGATGTGGTGCACGACGCGGCGATTGCCGGGCATGGCCTCGGCTACCTGGACCCACTTGTCTTCGGTGAAGCCCGGATCGACCTCGTAGTATTGATATTCAACGACACCTTCGGCCGGCACGCTGACCGGCTCATCCCGGACTTGAATCACCAAGTCAGGTTTACGTGGCAGTTGCCAGCCTTCGGTGAACTGGGGCGGCTCGGGAAGATTAGAGACGTCACCCTCGGGACAACCGGCATCGACCCAGGCGTAGATCTGTTCTTTTTCTTCGTCCAGCAGGCGAATGTCGTTGGAGAAGTGGCCGTAGGCCGGATCGGCGTGCCAGGGTGGCATCCGCTGATCCTGCACGACTTCGGCAATCATTTCACCCCAGCCGACGGTCTCGTCGTAAGAGGTCAGCGAGAAGGGGGCGATCTCCCCGTCGCGGTGACACTCGACGCAGTGGGCGTTCATGATCCGGGAGATCTGATTGGCGTAAGTCACTTCGGCTGCCGCATCGACCGAGCGGACACGACCGATGATGCAACCCAGTGCCTCGGTCGAAGCGACACTCACTCCCTCGCCGGCCAGCAGTTCCTCGATGGCGATCTCCAGATCGTTCCGCTCGGGGGCGGTCTTCTGATAGCTGCGCGGACCGCGATAGCCGTACTGGTCGTCGATGCGTCCGTGATAGCGCACCACGCGGTCGGCGTCGAGCACGAACATCTCCGGCGTCCGCGTTGCCCCGATAGCGTCAGCCACGACGTTGCCGGCGTCCTTCAGCAGCGGAAACCTGATGTCGTGGATGCGAGCGTAGGCCGCCAGCTCGGTGATGGAATCCTGTCGGTTGGAGTTGATGCCGATGAAGGCCACGCCTTGTGACTCGAAGCGATCTGCCATCTTCTGCAGCCGCGGCGCGTACAGCTTCGCCAGAGGGCATTCAACACCGAGGATGGCGAGCACGACGACCGGCTTATCACTCAATTCGTCGAGCGAGTGTTCCGTGCCGCGGAAGTCCTTGAGCGTAAAGGTATCGACCTGCATACCGACGCGCGACTTGGCTTCTGCCGCGACGGCGCCGGTCGTCGTCAACGCGGTGACGAGCGAGGCTACTACCAATACCCCGATGAACGTGCGTCTGGCTCCCATGACCGCCCTCGGATTTCTGCAGGAGAAGGAAAGGATCAGCACCGCAAGGGTGATTGTAACCGGCTGGATTCGCTCCAGTCGAGCTTGAAACGGCGCGGCTTGCGAACACCGTGCGACGCGCTTTAGCTCCATCGACTTTGCTCAAGCTCGGCGAAGCCGGCGCTTGCCTCTTTCGCTGCTGCCCAAGTTCGACTGCGATGGGGGCGGCACCGGCCGCTGTGAAGCAGTACCTGCATACAGGCACTAGGGTTTCGTCGTGGCCCGCCATGCCTGCCAGCGAGTCGAATCCATTCGTCTGGGGGAGGCGCGGAGCGTCTACCAACCCGCAGCGACCGCGGCGGTTCGCCGCTGATCGGCGACGCCGATCAATAGGCCTCCGTCGACCCAGATCGAATGCGCATCGCCTTGTGGACCCGGTAGCGATCGGACGATGTGATTCCGCTCGCGAAGGCCGGCGACGATGTCGGCGTAGTCGGTATCGTTCGTGGCTTCGAAGAACACGGCATCGGGGAACCACGAGTGATGCAAACGGGGCGCGTCGACGGCAGCGCGCAGGTCTTCGCCATAGTGGCAAACGCCAAGCACCACGTTGAGCACGGTGTTGGGGATTGTGCGACCACCCGGGCTGCCTGTTAGCAGGACGGGTTGGCCGCGGCGCGTCACGATCACCGGGCACATCGAGCTGAGCATTCGCTTGCGGGGAGCTACCGTGTTGGCCTCCGTGCCGATCATCCCCGTCCGTTCGGTGTAGCCGGGGCGGTGATTGAAATCGGTCATTTCGTTGTTCAGCAGGAACCCCGCTCCGCTCACCACCACGCGCGAGCCGAAGCTGCGTTCGATCGTGTAGGTGTTCGAGACGGCCATCCCGCGCTGGTCGACAATCGAGAAGTGCGTCGTCGAAGCGCCCTCGTCCGCAATCGCCAGTTCTGGCGCGAGCTCTTCGCTGGCGGTGGCCTGCTCGTCGCTGATCGTCAGGGCGAGCTGCCGGGCGTACGCCTTGTTGGTCAGGTGCGAGGGGATTTGCACGAAGTCCGGATCGCCCAGGTAGCGGGCGCGATCGCAGTATGAGCGACGCATAGCCTCGACGATCAGGTGGGGAGACTCGGACGACCAACGCTTGCGGCGCGGGAGATCCAACGCTTCCAGGATGTTGAGCGTCTGCACGACGACGATGCCGCCGGAGCTGGGGGGCGGTGGGCCGTAAACATCGAAGTCGCCGAAGCGACCACGCACAGGATCGCGAATCACTGCGCGATAGGCGGCCAAATCATTGAATGTCACAAGGCCACGACCTGCTCGCATCTCAGCGACAATCTGCTGGGCGATCGCGCCGCGATAAAAGGCATCGGGCCCCTGCTTGGCGATGCGTTCGAGCGTTACGGCCAATTCAGGCTGCAACAATCGATCGCCCGGCTGCCACTGGCCGCCGTTGGGCTGGGCGAAGACGCGTTCGAGTTCGGGGAAGTCACTGCCATCGGCAGCGAGCAGACCGTTGAGCCCGCGGGCTAGTGCAGCATCGATCTCAAAGCCATCGCGGGCGAGCAGCGCTGCCGGTTCGATTAACGATTGCCAGGACAGGCGGCCATACCGCTGATGTGCCAGTGCCATGCCGGCCACCGTACCAGGCACGCCCACGACGCGATGGCCTTTGTAGTTCGTGCCGTGAGCGAACATGTCCCGAGTCGCGGACGCCGGTGCCATTTCTCGATAGTCAATGCAGACAGGCGGGCTTCCGCGTTGGGGGGTGACGAGCATGAAGCCACCGCCGCCGATGTTGCCCGCTTCAGGCCAAGTGACCGCAAGGGCGAACGCGACCGCGACGGTGGCGTCGACCGCGCTACCGCCGCGCTTGAGCGTGTCGAGCCCGACCTTGGCTGCTGGCGGTGCGACGCAAACCACCATGCCGCGGCGGGCTTCGACGGTCGGTCCGATTTGGCCGCTGGCGGCGACAGATTGCGCCAACGCGGTCGCACCTCCAGGGCCCCAGAGCAGAAGCAGGCATGTCAGCCCGAAGACGAAGTAGTGGCCGTGCAGTTTGCGGAACGATGGCAAGGTCATGATGCCGGCGTCCGGTGTTCGATTTGTTTGTTGGTTGGCCATGCGTCTACGGCGCGACGACGTTGTTGGCGAGATCGGCGACTTCGCCGACGATGCGAATCGCGTCGCCACTGGGAGAGCGAATCAGGTTGCCGTGGACGAGGTTGTCGGCGCCGCCGACAACGACGATCGCCTCGATCATGCGCGCCGGCTCATGTCGTTCGACAATCGAGCAACTTTGGACCTGACACCTCCGGCACCCGCGCAGCTCGATGCCACGCCACCGAGGCGAGGTGATTTGGCAGGCGCTGACGGCGCTGTCTTCGCAGTTCTCCAGCGTAAGAGCTGCTCCGTTCGCTGCGCTGCCGTAGGCGGCTTCCGAAAACGCCAGGCCGGAGAGCGTAACGCCCCGGCAACGGATCAGCCGCACGCTGTCGGTCATCTCTCTGCGGGGCCCGTACGACCACCCGAATGTATTGGAGCCGATGGACATCGTCGTGCAGTCCTCGGCGTAGATGCCCATCGTGCGGCCGTCGTAGATTGTGTTGCCGGTGATCGACACGCGTTCGGCGCCGCGCACGTCGACGTTTGTATCTTGGCTGCCGAGTACATTGCCCGTGACGGTGATCAGCCGGGCGGTGAGCCGCCCTTCGTCGTCGACGGCGCCGTGAATTCGTAAGTTGGTTCCGCCCGGTGACGGCCGGGCCTGAATCGTATTGCTGGCGATCGTGATTTCGCTGGCGGCGCCCTCCGCGGCATCGAACCACAACTCGGCCGATGGCGGATCTTCGGATTGATCGTTGTACTCGATGTCGTTGCCCGTGATCTGTAAGTTGTGCAGGTCGCTGGCTACCGACTTGATGCCCGCTTGGCGGTTGTAGCTGATGTGGCATCCGCTGATGATCGCTTGGTGCAGATTGCAGCGATCGATGAACACGCCGATCGCAGCGTTGTCGTAGATGTGGCTGGCGGTGAGCAGAAAGTTACGGTTACGCTCGCTCAGACGGACTCCGTAACGGACGCGGCGGATGAGCACGCTCTGAATCGTAGTCTGCATCGTCCGCGCCAGCTCGATACCGTCGGATTCGGGATGATCGCCGACGATCTCCAGGCCACTGATCGTCGGGAATCGTTCGTGCTGCCAGAGCTCCGGTCGGACCGTGCCGGGTTCAGCCGTTCCACCATGAGTGCCAACGATCCGCAGGGCAGGCCCCGAACCGGTCATGACGAGGCGCGCCGTTCCAGCCGCGCCAGACACGCTTCGCAAAGGACCGCCGTCCAGGTGCATTTCGATGGTTCGCGAGATTCGATACGAGCCCGGCGGGAACTCGATCAAACCGTCGCCGTCCTGGATGGCGTGTTCGATGGCATCCGTGTCGTCGGTTTGACCATCGCCGGCCGCGCCAAAGCTGCGCACGTCGCTCATGGCTAATCCTGCAACTGTCGTTGAGAGGTATCCGGTGCAAAGCAGATCACGATCAAGCCGACGACGTAGATCAGGCTGGTGATCTGGCCCACGCGGCCGTAGTCGCCATCGAAGGCAATCATCAACTGCCCGGCCGCCATCACGCCGGCCACCGTAACGATACGGCCGAAATTGAACGCTACACCGGTTCCGGTGGACCGCACGCGGGTGGGAAAGAGCTCGGGCAGATAGAGCGGCAGCCAACCGAAAAAGATCGTGCCGAAGAACCCCAACAGAAACACCCAGAGCATGAAGCCGGCCTGACCGGGCTCGAGAAACGCGAACAGGTACTGGCTCGAAGCGAGCGACAGCGCACAGTAAATGAAGTAGGCCGTGCGGCGTCCGAACAGCAATGCCAGCCAGCCGCCGAGCAGCGCGCCAATCGCTGCGCCCGTCGAACGGACCGTCTGCGTCGTGCCCTTGAGGTACGGATCGGCGTCGCCGCCGACTTGGCCGGCCCAGGGCACCAGCCAATTGGCGCCTCCCCAATTTCCCAACAGTGGGATCATTCCCAGCAGGATGCCCAGCAGCGTGAATTTCCACAGTCCCGAGAAAAACACTTCACGCACGGGCGCGGCCTGTTGTTCGTTTGCATCAACTTGCCTGCGTGCCAGCCAGCGCGGCGATTCTGGGACGAACCACAGAGCGATCAGGCCGAGCGGCAAAGGAAAGGTGGCGAAGATCAATACCCAGCGCCAATTGTCTGGGCGGATAGCCAGATCAACGCCCACCGCCGATGCGATCGAAAGCGCAACCTGATTGTCACTGGCTAAGAATCCCAGCAGCACGAAGCCGAGATTGGCTGCCGTGCCGATCAGTCCCGACAGCAGCGGACGCGAGACATTCGACCATGCTTCGGAGACCAGCGCTACGCCGTTGGGCCACATGCCGCCCACGCCCATGCAGGCCAGGAAACGAAACACGAGAAACATGGCCGGCGTGTCGACCCAATAGCTGAGACCGGTGAGCAGCGTATAGCAGAGGATGCTCAAGCCCATGGCCTTGGTGCGCCCAAGCACGTCGCCGAGCCAGCCGAAGAACAGCCCACCCAAAGCGGCGCCGAGAAGAAAGGAACAGATCCACCAGGAGAACCAGCGGCCGATTTCGGCTTCGACTTCTAGGCCCATTTGCCGCAGCGCCGTACGGCCGGCCAGGGGAACAATCACCATGATCGTGCCGGCGAACAACCAGCCTAGAAAGGCGACGATGAGGACCAGGTAGCGCCCACCGCGCGAGAGATCTGGCCTCGTTGCCGCTGTGTTCTCGCTCATGCAGTTTGCTCGGCGTAGTTGTTGGCGATTGCTGAGTCGATGTCGTGGGCGCACTCCCCTGGCAAGGGCCCGGCCTCGGCGGCAGCGATGGCCGCGTCGATCTGCTGCCGATTGGCAAATCCAATCATGGCGGAACTGACCGCCGGATTCGTCACGACAAACCGCACGGCGGCCTCCTGCAGTGTGATGCCGTGCGACGCGACAACCTTCGCGAGCTGCGTGGCGCGCCGTTCATCCCGCCGATACAAGTCCAATGGAAAAAAAGGGGTCTTCAGCGTGTGAGCGCTGGGTTGTTGGCCGAGTAGCGCACCGGCGGCGTAAACGCGAATCGCGAAAACGCCGACAGCGTGCCGGTTGCAGGTGGCGAACAGGTTGCCGTAGTTCGCCTCCCCGAAAGCCGCGGGCATCTCGCATCCCGCACTGGGATTGAGCAGGCTGTACGGCGTTTGAACGGTTGCCCAGTGACCGGCTCGCAGCACTTTGGCCATCGATTGTGGGTGCCCCAAACCCGTGATGCCGATGTGCACCACCTTTCCCACTTGCCTGAGCGCATCGAATGCTCCCAGCACGCCGTCTTCGCTCAAGACGAGCTCGGGGGGCAACGAGGTCGGCTCGTCGCCTGCCGCGTGCGTGATGGAATTGTGCAATTGCAACAGTGTCAGGCGCTCGAGACGGAGTCGACGCAGGCTGCTATCGACCGATTCGTGGATTTGCTCAATAACTGGTCGTGGGGCATTCAGATCGATTCGTACTTTGGTGGCTACATGGACGCGATCGCCGATGCGCAGTTCGGCCAGCGCGCGGCCGAGACTCTCTTCCGATCGTCCTTGGCCGTAGGTAGCGGCGGTGTCGATCCAGTTGATGCCGCGGTCCACGGCGTGAGCGACGACCTCGGTCTGCGCGCGGCGATCGCCCCCGGTCATCAGCCCCGAGACGGGACCGGCGCCCAGCGCGATCGGGGAGACGCGGATTCCAGTCGAACCAAGCTCGCGATCGAGCATCGCGCGGATTGCCTTTCTAGAGTGGCCGCACGGTCGGCGTGGGCGACACAGATTCTCATCCGGCTGCGCTCGCATCGCAACCAGGCGTGCTCGCTGTATGATTGCAAATATCGCCGTCGAGACGCGCGGCAACTATACTCGCGATCGACGCCCAGTAGCTTCAGCAGTCGGACAACGTCAAATGTGTGCGAACCGGGGATACTCATTCTGCGCCGTGATCGCGCTAGCTGCCGTAGTTTCCTCGGCGCACGCTGCTGGTCCGGGCACGACATCGCTTTCCAACGAACGCGTGCAATACCGGGTCGCTGCCGATCCGTACGTCGTGCTGCGAAGCGATGTGCTCGAAGCTGTCATCGTTGACAATCGCCCGGTTGATGACGATGTCTTGCCGGGTCACCGAGGTGGCTATAGCGGCGTGGGGTCGCTCGTTCATCACCAGCGCGGCGAGAACCTGTTCGTGCCGGCGTACGCAGGGTTGAACTTCGAGCACATC
This sequence comes from uncultured Planctomycetales bacterium, assembly GCA_938003525.1. Lineage (GTDB taxonomy): Bacteria > Planctomycetota > Planctomycetia > Pirellulales > JAEUIK01 > CALKYM01. The sequence continues at coordinate 20,261 of CALKYM010000244.1, forward strand.
CACGATGGCACGACGCGGCCGCGGGAGATTCTCTTCGAACCGCGCAACGCCCCGAATGAGTTGCGAATCGTCGACGACCTTACAGCCGAATTGTATTGGCCTCCCACCCCAACCTATGCGTTGGAATGCTGTTTGCGCTATCAACTCGTGGCGGAAGATGCCATTGAACTGACGATCGAGTGCATACCTCGCGAGCGGTCATTCCGCCGCGGCTACATCGGTTTGTTTTTTGCCTCCTACATCCATCAGCCAGAGTCGCTGGATATTCACTTTCGCGGCGTGGAGTCCGTCGACGATGAGCCGCGCTGGATTCAGGCCCGCACGCCGGAGCATGGTGTGGAAGCATCCCACGTGGCGATCGACGACGATCGCAGACTGCCGCACGATGCGGATTTTCCGTTGACCCTCGTGTTCAATCGGTCGCGCTATCGCTACGTCGAACCCTGGTACTACGGCGTCAGCCACGACATCGCGCTGGCGCTCTTGTTTCGTGAGCAGGATCGCGCGCGATTGGTCCAGTCGCCGTCTGGCGGCGGGTCGGGCAATCCCGCCTGGGACTTTCAGTACTTCATCCCCGACTACAAAGTCGGACAGCTCTACCGGTTCGTGATGCTGGCCGTCTGTACGCCGTACCAATCGACGCAGGACGTTGTCGAAAAGACGGCCGACCACCGCGCGGCACTCAGTCCCTGACCGTCAGATGGTGCCACCCGCCAAGTCGTCGACGAGTGCCCCAGCACCAACATCCCCTTTGACCGACAAACCGGCTGATGAGTCGGCGGGGACGCCGAGCAGCGCCGGCGCCGCGTGGCTCTGGCCGCTGACCATCGCCGTGGCCGTCGCGCTCACGTTCGCGCCGGCGCGTCAGCACGAACTGCTGTTCTACGACGACTCAATTAACATCCCCGACAATCCTCATTTGCAACGCCCTTTGCATCTCGCGCGAGTGCTCCATTTCTGGCTGCACACGTACGAGGGGCTCTATGCTCCGATTCCGTACACCGTGTTTGCTGCCCAAGTTGCGGTGTTGGAAGTGGCCGGCCTCGAGCCGTCAGAGCCGTTGCCTCCACAGATCTTTCACATCACGTCGATCGCACTGCACGCGCTGGCGGCCATTGCCGTCTGGCTGTGGCTGCGCGAACTAACCGGCATGGCGACCGCCGCCGGATTCGGCGCGCTGCTGTTTGCGCTGCACCCTCTCGCGGTCGAAAGCGTCGGTTGGGTGACCGATACGCGGGGGCTGTTGGCTGCCCTGTTTGCGGCATTGGCATTGTGGCAGTACACGGTCTTCGCGCATCGGCTCAACAACGAGCGGCCAGCAAAGGCCGCCTATGCGTGGGCCACGGCCTTCTTCATTTGCGGATTGCTCTCCAAGCCGTCAGCAGCGTCCATTCCACTGATGGCCGCTGTGGTCGCTGTCGGCTGGCAGAAGGTTTCGAAGAGGCGTGTTGCGATCAGCCTCGTGCCCTGGTTGATCTTCGCGGGCATTCTGGCCATTGTGACCAAGTCGCAGCAGGGTGCGGAGACGTTGGCCTTTCAGGTTGCTTGGTCTCAGCGGCCGCTTGTTGCGCTCGACGCCCTGTCATTCTCTGTGGGCAAGCTGTTGGTTCCGGTGGATTTGATCACGGACTACGGCCGCTCGCCCGATCGAATACAGGAGTTCGCTCGGCCGGGCATCTCGATGCTCGTTCTCGTCGTGTTGACCTTGGTTTCGGCGATTTCTCGTGCGCGCCGAATCTGGCTGGTCGCCTTGGCCGTCTTCGTGGCGGGGCTCACGCCGACGCTGGGCTTCATCACTTTTAGCTATCAGGCGCATTCGACGGTCGCCGATCGGTTTGCCTACTTGGCGCTGTGGGGACCGGCCTTGGCATTGGCCGGGGCGCTGGCCTGCTGGCCGCAGCATGCGCTGCGGGGCGTGGCGGTAGTTGTAATCATCTCACTAGCCGTCGTGTCGAATGCGCAGATTCGGTATTGGCAGAACGACATCACGCTCTTTCAGCATACGCTCACTCACAACATGCGAAGCCTGATGGCGTACAACAACCTGGGCATCGCGCTGTTCGAGCACGAGCGCTACGATGAAGCGATCGACACATTTCGACGCGGGCTCGAATTCTCGGAAGACTCGTTCGAGTTGCACAACGGGCTGGGCCGCGCGCTGCGTGCAAGTGGAGAGATCGAGCAGGCGCTTGTCGCTTTTCACAAGGCAGTAGTCTTCGCGCCGGGCAACCTGACGGTTCGCAACAATCTCGGCGAGACACTGCTCGACGCGCGGCAGCCAGCGGCCGCTGCAGAGCAGTTTCTGGCGGTGCTTGAGATGGGCGGTCAGCCGTACGCCAACGTGCACTTCAACCTGGGCAGCGCCTACGAAGCGTTGGGTCAAAACCAGGAGGCTTTGTTGTGCTACCGAACCGCGCTGCAACTTGATCCCAACTATCAAGAGGCTGCCGCGCGTTGCGTTGCGATTGAGGAGAGTGCAAACCAGACGCCGTGATCGCGCTAGGAATTGATGTGCCCTTGCCTCGAAACTTGTTAGTGATGGCCGCCATCGACCCCCACGCGACACGAACAGCCCTATCCCAACTCGATCCGGCACACTGCCTTGTGGCGCCATCTGGGCAGGCGATCGTGCCGATTGCCCGGCTCGCCACCGCAAGATCGTCCCAACCGCTGCGAATAGGCCTACACGTTGAGGCTGCCGCAATCTGCATCGCCACTCTAGACTGCAGATGCTTCGTGATGCTCATCTCTTGCCGGCCTCAAGGACGATGCGACATTGCGCAGAACTCCGGGCAAGCATCGACCGGAGAGCCCAAACAATTGCTGGGGGGTGAAATCGATGGATTTTCGTGAGTTCCAGCCCCGTGGACGCCCCGGAGGCGATCTGGCGCGGACGCTCAGACGCTATCGATCTCAGATCACGTTTGGCATCGTAGCGGCTCTTATCGCCATGGTGCTCGTGACCGTTTTCTATCGCGTGGAAGCTGAAGAGCAGGCTGTGATCTTGCGCTTCGGTAAGTTTCAGAGCACGGCAGGGCCAGGATTGCACTTGAAACTGCCTTGGCCCATCGACCATGTCTATCACGTGCCCGTGCTCGCAATTCAGACTTTGGAGTACGGATTCGACACCGAGTCGCCTGGCATTCGCACGGAGTATCGTCCGCGTTCGGAAGCGAATCTCGACGTCGCCGAGATGCTCACCGGCGATCTCAACCTGGCCGACGTGGAGTGGATCGTGCAGTATCGCGTCAGCGATCCCAGAGCATACTTGTTCCACATCGGCTCGTCGGAAGATCTGCCCTCAGGAACTTTGCCTGCCGGGACCAGTGGCGATGTGAATCCCGCCGTGCCGCACACGATTCATGACGTGGGCGAATCGGTGATGCGGACGCTGATCGGCGATGCGAGCATCGACGATATCTTGACGACCGGCCGCGAGCGGATTGCCGGTGAAGCCAAACAGCAGATCCAATCGATGCTCGACAGCTTCGAAGCCGGCATTCAGGTCGTGGCGGTCAAGCTGCAGAATACTGCGCCGCCCGATGAAGTGCGCGAGGCCTTTCAAGAAGTAAATCGTGCCCGGCAGAAAAAGGAGCGCATTGTCAACGAGGCCGAAGGCGAGCGCAATCGCCAGATTCCTGCTGCGCGCGGTAAGCGCGATCAGATGATCCTCGAAGCAGAAGGTTACCAGGAGCGCGTTGTGCAGGAGACTACCGGTCAGGTCAACGCATTCCTCGCCCAGTTTGAAGAATTCCACAAAGCACCCGAAGTCACCCGGCTGCGGTTGTACCTGGAAACGATGGAAGAAGTGTTGGGAACGGTTGGTGCGACGACCGTCATCGACGAATCGGTGCAGGGCGTGCTGCCGCTGTTGAATCTCGACAGTCAGTTGCCCACCGCTCAAGCCCCAGGAGCCCAACGATGAAGCCGACTCAGCTCCTCGCGATCATGGTCGTGCTGCTGCTCGCTCTGGGCGCGATGACGGGAATCTTCGTCATCAAAGAGGGCGAGCAGGCGGTGATCGTGCAGTTCGGTAAGATCGTCCGCGAAGTGGACCAGTCCGGGCTGCACTTCAAGATACCGTTCTTCATTCAAAGCGTGCATCGACTCGAGAAGCGCGTGCTGCCTTGGAACAGCGCGGCTGAGAGCATGCAGACGGCCGACAAGAAACGTATCTTCATCGACGTTTGGGCCCGCTGGCGGATCGTTAGTCCGCAGACGTTCTACGAACGCGTGGGAACCGAGCAGCGAGGCCAAAAGATCCTCGATGATCTGCTCGACTCCGCGATTCGCGACGTGGTGGCCCGCAACAAGCTGATCGACGTTGTGCGCTCGACGAACAATCCGTTGTACTACGAAGACCAGCAGATCGAGCGAGCCGACCCCGAGAAAGTCACCTCCGGTCGCTCGGAAATGGAGAAGCAGATCCTGGCGGCCGCGGCGGTCGACCTCAGCGACGAGTACGGCATGGAGTTGACCGACGTGCACATCAAGCGGGTCAACTACTACCAGTCGGTCAAGGAAACGGTCTACGAGCGGATGCGTTCCGAGCGACAGCGGATCGCTCAGCTCTTCGAGTCGGAAGCCGAAGAGGAAAAGAACCGCATCTTGGGACGGACGCGGAAGGAGCTCGACGAGATCGAAGGTGATATGAAGCGGCAGTCTGCCGAGATCCGGGGTGAGGCCGACGCCCAGGTGACGCGCATCACGGCCGAAGCCTACAATCAGTCGAAGGAGACACGCGAGTTCTACGAGTTCCTGCGGCGGCTCGACGTCTTGAGGAGCACGCTCGGATCCGGCTCACGCGTGATCCTCTCCACCAACAGCGAGCTGTTCGAGCTCTTGAATTCCGTCGAGCAGCCTTAAAAACTGCACGCTTTCGCCGCGCCGGAGGATTACGATGGGGATTCTGGCTTGGATCATTTTTGGCCTGATCGCAGGTGCAATCGCCCGCTTACTCATGCCGGGCGAGCAGCCGCTGGGAATCATTGGCACGTGTTTGCTGGGGATCGGCGGGTCGATCGTCGGCGGTCTGCTGGCGTCCGTGTTGCTGGGGGCTAATCCGTCGGGCTTTCAGACATCTGGATTGATCGGTTCCGTGCTCGGCGCGGTGATTCTGCTGTTTCTTTTTCAGCGATTCGGACGGGGCGGCGGTACGTCCGGTTGACCGGATGTCTTACCGAGCCGGCGATTGCCGGGCGGTCGCCTTGGCAGATGCTGATTAGCCGTTCTCGTCTTTGAGGCCCAGACGCTCTAACCAGCGACCACGGGATGGCTTCGCCGGAGCGGCGGGTTGGCTCTCGGTGGCAGGAGCCGGTTGCTGCGTTTCAAGCAACCGCAGCTTGTCCTCGATCTCGACACGTTGCCGGGCGATCTTGGCCCGCTCCAGCGAAAGATCGACCTCGGCCTGCCGTAGCTTCTCTTCCCATTCGGCTTGCAGTTCGCGCAGTCGCTCCCGCTCCTGTTGAATTGCTTCGTCAGCATCGAGTGCGGCTAACGCCTCGTCCGACGCCGCCGCTTCCGCCGCTGCTGAGTGCTCCGAGATCGACTGCACCTGCGATTGCAGTTCGGCAATCTGCCGATCACGTTCGGCGATCGCGGCGTCGGTTCGCTTGATAGCCTGCTCGACCGTCATGCGGTCCTGCGCCGTCTGTTCGTCATTGCCATCCAAGTCATCTTCCAGGGCGGCCAGCAGCGCCTGCTTCTGCGCTTCCCAATCCAAGGCTCCGCCCGTGGCCGCACTTGCCGTTGGTGCTGAGGAGCTGCGCGCCTGCTCGAGCTGCCGCTCCAGCTCGTCATGGCGTTGCTTGATCTCGCGGAGGTCCTCGATCGCCATCTCGTAGCGCTTCTGCGCTTCGGCCAGTTCCTGGTCACGATCGCCAGTCTGCGCACTCGTGCCAGCATTGGCCTCTGCCGCTGCCAGTCGCTCAACGAGCGCGTTGCGTTCCGCTTCGAGCTGCCGGACATGCTCTTGTGCGGACTGCTCGCCATCCGTTTGAGCCGCGTTTTCGGCAGCCAGTCGCTCGTTGGTTGCCCGGAGTTCATCGACTTCCGCCTTCAGACGCTCGATTTCGGCGTTGCTGGCGCCACGAGAGTCAGCGTGCGACTCGGCGAGATCGTCGTTCTCTTGCCGCGCTGAACAGAGCGAGGCCTCGGCCTCGGAGAGCTGGCCGCGCAGGACCGCCAGCTCCGTTTGGGCCGCGTCTCGTTCCTCAGCGGTACGCTCGCTCGTTTCGCGCTGGGTAGCCAGTTGGGCTTGCAGCGCCTCTAGCTCGCGGCGCGTGAGTGCCAGTGCTTCTTGGGCCTCGGTCTCTCCTCGGGCGGAGAGCTGTTCCAGAGAGCGTCGCTGGCGAGCGATTTCCTCTTCATCGGCGGCCTTTTGGTCGAGCAATTGCCGCGCGATGCGTCGCCGCTGGGTCTTGGTCTCGGCCTCGCGTTCTTCCAGACGCTCGCGGGCAGCTTCCAGCTCCTCGGTCTTGGCCGTGAGCCGTTTTCGCTGCAGTGTGAGCTGTTCGACGGCTTCCTCGTGCTCACTTTGGGCCTGTTCGATCTCGCGCTGTAGTAGCCGCAGTTCCGACTCGCGTTTCGTCACTTGGGCTTCACGCGTCTCGACATCAGCAGTTCGCTGCGCGAGTTCATCGGCCAGCGCTCGATGCTCGTTGTTGACCCGCTGTTGGACTTCGTCGAACTGACGCTGTTGATCGGATAGCCGGGCTTCGAGGCCGGCCAGGCGCGCGGCCTCTTCGTCCAGTGAGGCACCGCGTGTGATAAGAGAGTTGCGGTCGGCCTCGGTCGAAGCTTGCTCCTCGGCCAGCACGGTCTCGATCCGCGCGAGCTGCTCGCTGAGATCGTGTTCCAATCCGCGCAGGCGTTCGCGCTGCGTTTCGAGGTACTGCCCCAGTCGCGCGCGTTGGTCATCGAGCGCTTGAGCGAACTGTTCGTTCCAGTCGCCTTCGCTATCGGCCTGAGGATGCTGTTCTTCCATGGATGCACAACGACTACCGAGAACGCCAGCCGCGACCCGGCGCGGACTGGCAGCGAGCGACCTGCGTCGGACGACGAATCGCGCGGCGGCGAGAATGCAGGTATTTCCTATGTGCGTATAGGTTACGACGACCCCGGAAGCAAACCGGGCGACCGACCATAACGGTCGCACGCAGCCTGCGGGCGCCGCACATCAACGTGAGCGTAACGAATATGGCCGTCGTGCGAGCATCGCATCAGCCGCGTCGAGCGAACGCTTTCGGATTGACGACGTCTGCCGGCCTTTTTCCCGTGAGACAGGCCGCAACTGCGTGGCTGGCACGGTGCCGCAGCTCGGCCAGCGATTCCTCGGAGGCAAACGCCGCATGCGGAGTGACGATCACGCGAGGGTCATTCCAGGGGGGTAGCGCGAGGTCCGGTGGTTCGGGTTCCTGTACGTCGAGCGCCGCCCCCGCCAGGTCGCCCGAGGCAAGTGCCGCGACCAGCGCGCGATGATCGACCAGCCCGCCGCGCGCCGTGTTGATCAGATACGCAGAGCGTTTCATCCGCGCCAACGCTTTGGCGTCGACTAGGTGTCGCGTTTCTGCAGAGAGCGGCGCGTGAAGTGACACGAAATCGCTCTCTGACAACAGCTCGTCGAGGCTCCGCCACTCGACGCCTTCCGGTAGCGCTCGCCGGGTTCGGCTGGTCGCCACGACTCGCAGTCCGATGCCGAGAGCCCTGCGTGCCAGCTCGCGGCCGCTGCCACCGAATCCCACGATGCCCAGTGTCTGGTCGGCGAGACGATGCAGTGGGAATCCGCTCTTCAGGTCGTAAATACCCTGTTTGGTCGCGTGGTGAAAGGTCCCGACGCGACGCGCCAAAGCCAGGATCAAAGCCAGTGCATGTTCGGCAACCTCTTGCACGCAGTAGCCGGGCACGTTGGTGACCAGCACGCCGCGCTCGGTGGCGACGTCGACGGCAATGTTGTCCAGACCGATACCCAGGCGAGCAACGATGCGGAGGTTTGGCGCCGCTTCGATCACGTCAGCAGTTATGGGAGCCCAGGTGGTCATCACGGCGTGGCATGCACTTGCTGCCTTCGCAAGAGTTGCCGCGTCGGTCGAAGGAGCAACATGCAGCTCAGCGTCAACATCAGCCAGCGTCGAGCGCTCGATATCGAGATACGGCCACGCGTAGTCCGTGAGCAGCACGTGGAACTTGGGCATGATCGTCGCGTTGAGAATGACGTTGGCCGGCGAGTCCGGCTGCGTTGTGAGGCTTGATGTGGCCGCGTATTATGAGCGGCCTTCTGATCAAATGTCACGTTACGGCAGCCCCCCAGTGCTGCTACGACTGTTCACAGGCGATCGTTGATGACCAGTTTCTCGCGTTCCTCCAGCGTGCAGGCCATCTGATGCCCGATTCGAGAATCCGGCGGCTCGCCGAAGTCCTGATCGACCACAGTTGCCGGCTGCAGCCCGACGAGACGCTGCTCATCGAGGCCTTTGACCTTCCCGACGAGCATCTTGTCTGCCAGCTCGTCGAGTTGGCCGGCCAGCGCAAGGCTCATGCGCTGGTGAGTTGGAAGAACAATACCGTGCTGCGCTCGCTGTACCGTCACGGTCAAGAAGCCGCGCTAGCCCTGGCCGGCGAAGTTGAGCGATACCGTATGGAGCGCGTGCAGGCCTATATCGGGATTCGCGGCAGCGCGAACAGCAACGAGTTCGCCGACGTGCCCCACGGGCAGATGGATCGTTTTCAGAAGCATTGGTGGCATCCGGTACACACGGAGGTCCGCGTGCCGCGGACCAAGTGGGTCGTGCTGCGGTATCCGACGCCCAGCTTTGCCCAGGCCGCCGGGATGAGCTGCGAGGGCTTCGAGGACTTTTATTTCGACGTCTGCACGGCAGACTACGCTGCCATGGCCAAGGCACAGGAGCCGCTGATGGAGCGGATGCAAGCCGCCGACCAGGTGCGGATCGTGTCTCCTGGCACCGATCTACGGTTTTCGATTCGCGATATGCCGGTGCGGCCCTGCTTCGGTCAGCGAAACATTCCCGATGGCGAGGTGTTCACGGCACCAGTCCGCGACAGCGCGAGCGGGACGATTCGCTTCAACACGCCGTCGCGTTATCAGGGTGTGGTCTACGAACGGATCGAGTTCGAACTAGAAGGCGGAAAAATTGTGCGCGCCGAATCGCCGGGACAAACGGAGGCGTTAAACCGCGTGCTCGACACGGACGAAGGCGCGCGATACATCGGCGAATGGTCGTTAGGCACCAACAACCGCATTCGCCACCCCATGCTCGATACGCTGTTCGATGAGAAGATCGGTGGCTCGTTTCACTTCACGCCGGGCAACGCCTACGACGAGTGCGACAACGGCAATCGCAGTCGCATCCACTGGGATCTCGTGCTGATCCAGACGTCCGAGTATGGCGGCGGCGAGATCTACTTCGACGAAGAGCTGGTGCGCAAAGACGGGCACTTCGTACCAGCCGAGTTGCACCCGCTCAACGCCGGTCTGTGAATAGGTTGGCGCGGCGTTCACCTCCGCAGAAACTTGGGCCAGAGCGAATCGCTCACGAGCAAGCCGTCGCGCGAGAGCCGTAACCTGCCGGACGCGCGGATTAGCAGGTCCCGCTCAATGAAGGCTTGCAGCGAGTCGCCCAGCAGGGATTCGACGTCGAAACCGAACCGGCTCGCGAACGCCCGAGTGTCGATGCCTTCGATGCGCCGTAAGCCCAACACGACCGCCTCTCGGGCGCGATCCTCGGCACCGAGGCATTCTGACTCGGCAGCTGGCGATTGTCCTGCCAGGACGCGACGCATCCAGGTCGACGTGCTGCGGTGATTGACTTGGCGGACGCCGTCGACGTACCGCGCCGCACCCGGCCCCACACCGAAGTATGTGTCGCCGGACCAATAGATTTCGTTGTGGCGGCAACGGTAGTCAGGACGCGCGAAGTTGGAAACCTCGTAGTGCTCGTAGCCGGCCTGTTCGAGCGTCTCGATCGCCGCCAGGTACATTTCGCGCTGGAGCTCGTCGTCCACCTGCTCTACGCGCCCCCGCTGGACGTCTGCGTAGAAACGCGCCCCGCGCTCGAACGTGAGACCATAGGTCGAGATGTGCTCGGGCTCGAGCTCGATCGCTCTCGCCAAATCACGCCGCCAGATGTCGAGCGCCTCGCCGGGCACGGCGAAGATCAGATCGAGTGATACGTTGCCGATAAAGGTCTTCGCAGCTTGAACCGCTTGCGCGATTGTCTCCGCCTTGTGATCACGTTCTAGCCAGGTGAGCTTCGCCGGATCGAACGACTGGGCGCCGAGACTCAGCCGGTTCACGCCGTGAGAGGCGAGTAGCTCTACGCATTGCGGATCGATGTCGACGGGGTTGGCTTCGCAACTCCACTCGCCACTAGAATTCAACGGGAACCAGGTCGCGATCAGTTCCAGCAAACGCCGCAAGTCTTGCGATGCCAAGTGCGTGGGCGTTCCACCACCTACGAACAGGGTGTCGACCTTGCGTGCCTTTCCAAGTGACTCCAGTTCGCACTGCAGCGCTTGCAGATATTGCGCCGTCAGGTCGTCTCGGCCGGCAACGACGGTGAAGTTGCAGTAGCCGCAGCGGTGTCGGCAGAAAGGCACATGAACGTACGCGGCGCGCGGCGAATGGCAAAGACTGGCGGACACAGCGCGCGTCACCCCAGCCCCAACAACCGGCGCGCATTGTCGCGAAAGATGGCCGCCTGCACCTCGGGAGCGAGGTCCAACTCGCCGTACAGTCCCAGTTGCGGCACGTCCTGTCCTGGCGTCAGGAAGTCCGTGCCGAACATCAACCGGCTCGAACGCCGGGCGAGAAATGCGCGGCCGAAATCGAGATCGCGCTGGATGGCATTGGCGCCACTGCCGGCCGAGAGATCGCCGTAGAGGTTGTCGCACTCGTCGAAGAGGCGATCGAGCGCTCCACCCGCTGCGACGGGCCCTTTCGGATAGCCGGCCAGGCCCGACTGTGCGACGTCGCCGGAGATCGACGCCCAAAAACCCGGTCCGTGGCCGATGAAGATTGTTTCCGGATGCGTTTTGAGCGCGTTGGCCACCCGCGGCAGTCCGGGTTCGTCGGTATTGCGTTGATTGTCGAGGTGGAACAGCACCGGCAGGCCCACTTCACCGCAGGCGGCATACAGCCGCATGTTGCGCGGATCGTCCATCGGAACACCCGGCTTGTGTTCACCAAAGCCTCGCGCTCCGGCGTCGGCGTAACGCTGGAGCATGTCGCGCAGGCCCTGTTCACCGCCCGTGTACGAAGTGCGCGGATCGATGCTGCAAAACGGAATCAACCGATCGCGGTGCGGCGCCGTTTGCCGCAGCACGAAATCGCTGGTGAGCGGATAGCTTGATGACTCCGGCGAGACAAGCGGCAACACCACCGCTTGCGCGACGTCATGAGCATCCATCCATCGCAGTAGACCCTCGGCGGTCAGCACCTCTGTGTGCGTCCACGTCTGCCCCAAGTGTGTGTGCACGTCGACATAGCGACCGGTGGGAAAGGAGCCATTTGCGCCGCCCGGATCGGGCTCGACAGCTTTCGCGTGTTTGGCAAGCAATTCGCCACTGCTTAATGCCGCCGCCGCGACGGCCAGACGCTTCTGAAAGCTGCGGCGATTCATCGCTGTCTTATTCATCGCGAGCAGCCTCTCACAGCCACAAGTGCAAACGCCCGTCGAGCATGTCTGGAATCGCCTTTTCAACGTGCTCGCGGATCTGACGCTGATGATAGCGGGTGCTGAAATGCGTGGCGATGATCAGTTCGTTTTGGAACCTGTCGCGCCGCTCGACGACGTCGTTGAGGTGCATGTGGCCGAACTTGCGTACCTTTTCAGGGCGATGCCGGGGGGCGACGAAGGTCATCTCCATGATCAGTACCTGGGCCTCGTACATCGCCGGACAATCATCGAGCCCCTGGGGCGTGCTGTCGCCCAAATAGGCCACCAGCGGAATCCGCAGGTCGCTGGTGACTTCGACGCCGCCTTGCCGCAGATCGCGGATCTTGTCGCCAGGCAGCCCGTGATACTCTGGCTTCAGCTTGCGGCGCCGCTCCCACACGGTGTACCCGAGCGAGGGGATCGTATGCTGCGTGGGGCTGGCGGTGACGACGTGCTCGCGCGAAAGTTCGATCTCGTCGCCGGGGTGTGTCCCAATGAGATGGCAGGGGGCGCGACCGCGATCGAGTCGAGTGAAGACTTTGAGCAACCGCTCGATCCACTCAATCGCTCCATGGGGAAGATAGATCGTCGGCGGGTCCATCTTCATCATCCGCCGCCGCGCCACGTAGACCGGCAGCGCTGCGATGTGATCGAGATGCGTGTGTGAGACGAACCACGTCGGCGTGCCCATGAAGTCCCACGGCTGCGCGCCGAGGTCGAAACCGAGTTTCAATTCGGGCAGCCGCCAGTAGCTTTGTACGGCGGCGCGCGAGTAGCCCTCGATCGTCATGCCCTTATGCACGATCGACCTGTAAGGCATGTTCTTAATCATGGCTGATTCGCACGCATGTCAGGCGACCGCGCTGTCCATTATTTGGATGGACAGCACAGCACGGGAGTCGGTTCACTGCTGGGCGTAGCGAACCAGACAGTTTAGATGAGCCGCGCAGCGTGACAACGGCACCGGCTCAATGCGACTGTGTCGTTATGCAGCCTGCGGGAACTCTGCCGCGGCGAGCTCTTCGCGGAGGTAGTCGAGTGCCCGCTCGAGTTGCGGATCGTCCAGTGGTGCGACGCTGTCGGGATCGGTCGTCTCGCCGCTGTGCGGGCGCACGACGTCGCGTTCGCGGCGCTGCTCCAACAATCGGCGAAACTCATCTTCGCTGAGTTCGACCGCGAAGCCCTCGCTGGGCATCACGCCCCAATCGTCGTCTTCGTCGGCACTCGGCAGGCGGTGAATGTTATCGCCGCTGGGCCGCCAATAGGTAGCCACCGTGAGCTTCAAGCCACTCTCGCCGCCGCGAAGGCGAAATACGTTCTGTACGCTGCCCTTGCCCCAGGTGCGTTCGCCCACCACGACCGCCCGATCGTGATCTTGCAGGCAGGCGGCCACGATCTCGCTGGCGCTGGCGCTTGCCCCATTGACGAGAACCGCCAAGGGAAAGTTGCCGTAGGCGTCTTCTCCGGTTGCTTCGTAGATCTGCTGCACCTGATCGCGAGTGCGGGTGCTGACGATCCGACCTCCTTCGATAAACAGATCGCAAACGCCCACAGCGGCGTCGAGAAAACCGCCGGGATTCATGCGCAGGTCGAGCACCAAGCCTTGCATGTTCTGCTCCAGCAGCTTGTCAATAGCGGCTCGCAACTCGTCGACAGTTTTCTCGCTGAATGAAACGATGCGGACATAGCCGATGTTGGGTTCGCGGCTGATGAGGAAGTTCCAGCGATCGTCCGCGTCGCGCGTGTCGCCGAGCACGGTTTCGACTTCAATGACGGCACGTTCGATTTCCATGTCGATCAGTTCATCGCTGTCGGGCCTTCGAATTGAGAGATGCACCGCCTCGCCGGCCGGCCCCTTCATCAGCTTTACGGCGTCTTCGAGGGGGATTGCGGCGAGCTGCTCGCCTTCGACAGCCACGATCACATCGCCGGCCGTCAGCCCTGCCTCGTAGCCGGGCGTGCCCACCAGCGGGCTCACCACGATAACTTCTCCGGTCTCTTCATCCTTGCGAACCTGAATGCCGATACCGCCGAATCGCTGTTCGAGATCTTCCTGAAACGTGCCCCAATCCTGCGCAGAGATGTAGGCCGTGTGTTCGTCGAGCGGCTCGAGCATGCCTCGTACCGAGGCGTCGAGCAGTGTGTCGAGATCCACATTTTCGACGTAGTACCGATCGACGTGGTGCAAGACCTCGGCCAGCGTCTCGGTCTGACGCGCATATCGACCGGCCGCCCGGGCGTAGCAGACGAGCGACAGGAGCGTGACGACGAGCAACAGATGGATGTGACGTTGCGGCATGATCGGCAATCTGCATGAGAAAAAACTGGTCGACGGTATAGGCGCGCCGTAATCCTACGGACCGCCGTGCGGAACTGACAAGGCCATCCATTTTCCTGATCTGCCCGGCGAAACGGAGTACGGCACGTCGGGGGCGAAGCACTTGACGATCGTGGTGCATCGGCCGCGATCGGCCCCGCGGACACTACATCTCGTTGAACGGCACCGGCAGCAAGAAGGCGTGCTGCTCGTAGAGACTCCAGATGCCGTCCCATGCCGCGAATTGAGTGAGATAAACAAATCCCACGTAGATCACGGCCACCGGAATCAACGTGACCTTTAGCGGCCAGCGCACGAGACGCCAACTAGCGTCTTCACGACGATTGCCGCGCGCATAGGCCCAGCCGCAAAGAAAACGCGCTGGCAACATGAAGAGCACGAAAACCAGGCTGGGCAGCCAGGCCACCTCGCGCGGGATCATCTCGATCTTGAGCACATATAGCGGCAGCGCCAATGCTAAGGTGCCGAACAGAGCGAGAAACCATGCCAGCGGTGCCCGGGCGAAGCTTTCTCGAATCGCGCGTAGCGCGAGCATGTTGCGCAACCGGCCCTGGGCGGCGAAGTGCGTTTGCAACAGTGGGAGATAGAGCGCGACCAGCACCATCAACAGCGCGCCGAGCACGCCAATCACCGGAGCGTCGCGACCGGTGGCTAACATCGTTACCGGGACGAGCAGCCATAACAGCCCGCCCACGAACCCGCGCAATCCGAGCCAGAAGTAGTACGGCAACCGCAAGGCGGCCACGAATTCCCACACGGCGTCCCGAGCATCGCGATACGCACCGCGGCGAAACACGGCGCGGAACACGCGCAGCGGATTGATGATGGGCAGCAGGAAATGCCGCAGGCGGCCACCGCGGGCCCAGGCGCCGACAATGTGCAGGGCGACGATTACGGTGATCACTGTCATGAACGTCGTCCACCATTGCGTGGCGGGGCTGGTCGGATCAATCAGTCGGGCGTCGCGCTCGAACGTTGCCAAATAGCGTAGCGGCAGCAGAAACAGCCACGTGCCTAAGACCACGCTGCCCACGCGCGCGGCGCGGCGCACGCCGATCAGTCCTTCGCTCAGGCGCCCGGTACGCGCGATGCGGCCGCTCACTTCGAGCAGATAGCCGAAGCTCAAAAACTGCAAGACGGGCACAGCGGCCAACAGCGCCAAACCCGCCACCAACGCCAGCAGCCCGAAACACCACTCAAGCCCCGAAAGGACTGTGCGAACCAGCCAGACGAGTCCGTACCAGGGCAAAAGCCAAAAGGGGCGCGGACGGCTCGGACCGGTCTCGAAATCGGTATCGGCACTGGGGTCGACCACGGTTGCGTGGGCCGACTCAACGGCCGGATCCAAGGCGATTGCCAAGGCTCCGGCTCCGAGCGAGCTGCAGCCGCCCAGCGGCGCGAGCACGCCCAATCGCGCTGTTCCGGCAGCCGGGCGGGACGGTTCTGGGGGTATGGATGCCAACATACGGTGATCTTTCAGGCCCTAGCATGAGCTTCTTCGCCGGAAGTTTCCAATCCTTGGGATTCGCCGGCGAATCAACGGGTAGAATACCCCGATCGGCTATTTGGAGAACACGACGCGATGTGGAAGCGTGACCTGCTGTTCTGGGGGCTTGTTCTGATCGGGATCGGTTTTCTCGGTCAGGAATTCTTGCCCTCATCGGCGCCTGATGCGAACGCTCAGCTCCGCCCCGCGCGACCGGAGAGCAATCAGAAACCAGTCGATCCGGCAGCCGTCAGCCAGAGCGTCGCGCGACTCGACGAGATTCTGGAAGTCTCCTGGCAGGATGCGGGCTTGGCCGTTGCGCAGCCAGTGGACGGCATGCGGCTGGCGCGGCGTCTCTCCTTGACCCTGGCCGGCACCGTGCCTTCGCTGGAGGAGATTCGGCAGCTCGAAGCTATTGAGGAAGACCGGCGCCTGGAGGCCTGGCTCGACTATCTCTTGGTCGATCGCCGCACGGCCGACTATCTGGCCGAGCGCTTCGCTCGGGCGTATGTCGGGACCGAGGCAGGGCCATTTCTGGTGTATCGCCGGCGCCGTTTCGTCACATGGCTGGCCGACCAGTTCGCAGTCGATCGACCCTACGACGAGCTCGTTCGCGAGATGCTCACGGCCGACGGTCTGTGGACAGATACGCCGGGCACGAACTTCTTCACGCTCGACTTGCTGCCGAAGGAGACCGGCTTCGACGAGCCGGAGGTGACAAGCCGGTTCGCGCGCGCCTTCCTCGGTATACGCATGGATTGTGCGCGGTGTCACGACCACCCATTCGCCGAGTGGAGCCAGCAGGACTTTCATCACCTGGCGGCGTATTTCGGGCAATTGCAACATACGTTCATCGGGCTTAACGATGGCGATGAGGACTATACAGTTGATCTGCACCAAACCGGCGACGAAGAACTTGTCGAGACGGGCGTCCCGTTCGCGGAAGAGGCTCTTCCCGGAAACGGGACGCGACGCGCGCAACTGGCAGCCTGGTTGACCGATGAAGCCAACGTCGCGTTCCCACGCTCGGTGGTCAATCGGATTTGGGCACTGATGTTCGGCCGTCCGCTGGTCGAACCGGTTGACGACATACCGATTGAAGAGGGCGTTGAGCCGCTATTGGACTACCTGGCGGCCGACTTTGTAGCCCACGACTATCGACTGAGCCATCTCATTCGCGTGATCGCCGGAAGCCGTGCGTACCAGGTGGACAGCCGTATCGAGACCACTGAGGATGCGGAGGGCGACGACGCCAGTTTTGGCGATCTCTGGTCGGTGTTTCCGGTCACACGTTTGCGACCTGAGCAAGTGGCGAGCGCCGTTGTGCAGGCGTCGTCACTGCGCACCCGCGACTACCAGGACCATATCCTGTTTCGCATCGCGCGGACATTTGAGACGACCAACTTCGTGCAGCGGTACGGTGATGCTGGTGAGCTCGAGTTGGAGCCAGAAGCGCAGACGATTCCCCAGCGGCTGTTGCTGCTCAACGGCCAACTGGTCAAACAGAAGGCGGCCGTGGAGAACATGGCCGTGAATGCCTCGGCGCGCATCGCGGCTCTCGCGCCGGACGACGCGAGCCGAATCGAGATTGCCTTCTTAACCGTGCTCACGCGAGAGCCGTCCGAAGGCGAACTGGCTCACTTTATTGCTCGCTTCTCAGAAGTTGAAGAATCGCGAAAAGGCGAGCTGCTCGAGGATCTCTTCGTCACGCTGTTCAACTCCACGGAGTTCCTGTGTCTCAACTGACGAAATGGTCGCCGCCTATGGAGCATTGTTCAGCCGCTCGCTCCACTCGCCGTGCGTGGCTGCGCGACACATCGCTGGTCTGCGGCGCGGCTTGGCTCACACCGCTGGCGAGTGCCCTGGCTCGTGAAGCCGAGTCGCCTGCAGCGAAACGCAGCGGTGATCCGCCGCAGTCAGTAATTCTGTTGTGGTTGATCGGTGGGCCAAGCCAGTTAGAGACCTTCGATCCTCATCCGGGAACGCGGATCGCCGGCGGTAGTCGCGCGATTGAAACCATTCTGCCGGGCGTGAAGGTCGGCGCAGGACTTCCGCGCGTGGCGGAACAGCTCGACTGTGCGGCCATAGTACGATCGCTGAACGGCAAGGAAGGCGACCACAATCGGGCATTGTATTTGGCGAAGACCGGCTACCGTCCTGACCCCGTCACTTTTCATCCATCGGTCGGCGCCATTTGTGCTCATCAACTGCCGCTTGGGAACACCGAGATCCCCCGTCATGTGAGCATCCTCTCCGGACAGAACGCCGGACGCGGTGGGTTTCTGGGAGCCGGTTACGACGCCTTCAAGATCGGCGATCCCGCCAATCCGGTGCCGGACGTCGAATCGGCCGTCTCGAACAAACGCCTCGCTCGGCGCATGAGCGATCTGGAGGTACTGGAGCGGGGCTTTTCAGCTGGCCGCGCGCAGGCCGTCGAGGACTTGGCGACGCACACCACCGTCGAGCAGGCTCGCGCGATTATGTCGTCCGAACAGCTGGCGGCGTTTGACGTCGAGCAGGAGCCCGCCGAATTGCGCGCTGCCTACGGCGACACACCCTTTGGCCGCGGCTGCCTGGCGGCGCGGCGGCTGATCGAAGTCGGCGTTCGCTGTGTTGAAGTGACGCTGTCGGGTTGGGACACCCACATCAACAATCACGAACTACACGCGAACTTGCTTGAAGTGCTTGATCCTGCGCTGGCGACGCTGCTCGCGGATCTCCGCCAGCGCGCCATGTTGGAGCGGACGGTTGTCGTGTGCATGGGTGAATTTGGCCGAACGCCGAAGGTTAACGCACTGGATGGCCGCGATCATTGGCCGCATGCCTATAGCGCGCTGATGGCCGGCGGCGGATTGAATCGTGGCCTGGTGATTGGTGAGACGGATCCCGAGGGCGGCCGCGAAGTCGCCAATCCGTACCGCGTCGCCGATCTGCACGCCACGGTCTACGAGTCGCTGGGTATCGACATCGCGCTGGAGAATCTATCCCGTGCCCAGCGGCCCATCAAGATCAGCGAAGGAACGCCAATCCCCGAGCTGATCGCCTCATAGCGTGGCGGCGCAACGGGCAGGTCCTACGCTTCTTCGAGAGCGCCGACAAGTTCCAGAATCGCTTTCTGGCCGTCGCCAAACATCATCAGCGTGTTGTCGGCGGCAAACAGCGGGTTGGGAATGCCCGCAAAGCCCGGGCTGAGGCTGCGCTTCACGACGACCACCGTACGAGCCTTGTCCACGTCCAGGATCGGCATCCCAGCAATGGGCGAGCCAGGATCGGTCCGGGCGACCGGATTCACGACATCGTTGGCGCCGATGACCAATGCTACGTCGACCTGCTCGAACTGCGGGTTGATGTCGTCCATCTCGATCATCTTGTCGTAGTCGACGTTGGCTTCCGCCAACAGCACGTTCATGTGCCCCGGCATGCGGCCAGCGACGGGATGAATGGCGTATTGCACCTGGCAGCCACGCTGCTCGAGCAGATTGCCGAGATCGCGGACGGCGTGTTGCCCCTGAGAGACAGCCAGGCCATACCCAGGCACGACCACGGCACGCCGCGCCGTCTCGAAGATCATCGCGACCTCTTCGGGTGAGACGCTCTTCACCTTGCCGGCGTACACGTCGTCTGCCGAAGCGCTGCCTTCGGCGGGCGCCAAAACCCCGAACAGTACGTTGGTCAGCGATCGGTTCATGGCCACGCACATAATCCGCGTCAAGATCAGGCCGGAAGCGCCGACCAACGAACCGGCGATGATCAGCATGTTGTTGTTCAACACAAAGCCCGTCGAAGCGGCCGCCAGCCCCGAGTAAGAGTTCAACAGAGCGATCACGACCGGCATATCGGCCCCGCCGATTGGTAGTACGAGTAGCACGCCGAGCCCACCCGCCAGAAGCACGAGCAGCCAGTACCCGAAAGCGCCCGTCGGATCGGAGACTATCCAGAACCCCAGCCCCACCGCGAATAGGGCGAGTACGGCATTCACAATCTGCTGACCACTGAACGAGATGGCGTTGCCGCTGATCAACTCTTGCAACTTGCCGAACGCGACTAGGCTGCCGGTGAGGGTTACCGCGCCAATGATGCCGCTGGCGACGATGGCGATCGTCACCTGTTGTTCACTCGCTAAAGTCTCCTCAGGCAACAGTCGCCAAAGTTCCGCCCCGGCCACGAAGAACGAAGCGCCGCCGCCAAAACCGTTGAGCAAGGCGACCATCTGCGGCATGGCCGTCATTTGAATACGCAGCGCGAGCACCGCCCCGATCACGCCGCCGATTACCAGCCCGGTCGCAATCAGTCCGTAGCTTAAAATAGCTTGGTCGCGCAGCGTGACCACGATGGCCAAGAGCATGCCACTGGCGCCGAGCAGATTGCCACGCACGGCAGTTCGTGGGTGCGTCAGGCCACGCAATCCAAGGATGAACAAGACCGCGGCCACGAGATAGGCGAGGTTGATGAACACCTGCCCGGAAGCATTGGCCGCCGCATCCGCCTCGCCACTTGCAGCGATGAGCGGGGCAAAGTGGATCAATAACTCGTTCAACGTCCCGGCCTCGCTAATCCCTGCGACGAAACATTTCCAACATGCGATTAGTAACCAGGAATCCGCCCACCACGTTGATGCTGGCCATGATCACGGCGATCATGCCCAGCACGGGTGTCCAACCCCAATTGCCGGTGCCTGCGGCCAACAGCGCGCCCACCAGCGTGATGCCGGAGATGGCGTTCGACCCGGACATCAAGGGCGTGTGCAGATTCGGCGGGATCTTCGTGATGATCTCGAAGCCGACGAAGACGGCCAGCACAAAGATGGTGAGGCCCGTGACAAGCGATTCCATGGCGCCTTCCTTGTGCGCGAAACTCAGGCAGTGCCGGCGTCGGCGGCCGGCTCCAACGCGGCTAGACCGAGGATTTCTCGGATGCGGGCCCCGACGACTTCGCCCTCGTGGGCGACCAGCGTGTCGCAGGTAATCTCGTCGCTCGTATCGAGTTTCAGCTTGCCGTCTTCCACGAGGTGCAACAAGAAGGTGGCGATGTTCTTGGCGATGAGCTGGCTGGCATCGGCGGGCAACGTCGAGGGCAGGTTCACGGGACCCAAGATCGTGACGCCGCCGTGATCGACTTCTTCTCCCTCTCGCGTCACTTCGCAGTTGCCGCCACGTTCGGCCGCCAGGTCGACGACGACGGAGCCGCGCTTCATGCCTTCGACCATCTCGCGCGTGACAAGCAGCGGGGCCTTCTTGCCGGGGACGGCGGCCGTTGTGATCACCACGTCGCTGCCCGCCACGGCGCGGTGCATCATCTCGCGCTGCTTGGCCAAGAACTCTTCGCTCTGTTCGCCCGCGTAGCCACCCTCTCCCTGTGCGCTGGCCGTATCAAGCTCGATTTCAAGGAACCTCGCGCCCAGGCTTTCGACCTGTTCTTTAACTGCCGGCCGCACGTCAAATGCTTCCACAACGGCGCCCAGTCGTTTGGCGGTCGCGATGGCTTGCAAGCCGGCGACACCTGCGCCGACAACGAACACGCGGGACGCCGCGATGGTCCCGGCGGCGGTGATCATCATCGGGAACATCTTGGGCAGCTTGTCGGCGGCCAACAGGACGGCTTTGTATCCGGCCAGCATGGCCATGCTCGACAGCACGTCCATGCTCTGCGCCCGGGTGATGCGTGGCATCAGTTCCAACGAGAAGATCGAGAGCTTCTTGTCCGCCGCCTTTTGGATTTCCGCGGGGGCCGAAAGCGGCTCGCAGTTGCAGATCCAGGCTTGACCCCCCCGCGCGCTCTGGAGGTCGGCGGAACCTTCCGCCTCGTTCGCGCCCAGCGCACGCACGAGCGTGACGACATCCGCGTCGAACGCCGCAGCGCGGTCGCCAATTTGGGCCCCTTTTTCGCTGTAGGCATCATCGGCGATGCCGGCAGAGAGCCCCGCGCCGGATTCGACGACGACATCCATGCCGGCCTTCTTGAGCGAAGCTAGCACGCCGGGGACCAGCGCAACTCGCCGCTCGCCGGGGAACGTCTCCTTGGGAACTCCAACCAACATGATGCTTCGTCGCCGTCTCGGTTTAGGGTGGCCAGTCTGGTTCGCGACCGAGCACAGTTTCGGGAGTCTGCCATATTTGGGGCCATCCTGAAAAGGCCTGGCAAGCGCAGCCGGACCCGGTGAGCGTGGATCGAGCTGGCCGCGTCCCAGAACTCGCGCGGCGATTGCCACGATGAGCAAGCCGCCGGATACAATGCACGACGCCCGACAGGCGTTCGACGAGGGAAGAAAGAGCCAGCCGACGGAGCGGCAAACCGAAGCCGACGCCCTTGTAGACGGATTCTCGAATTAGTAGATTAATTAGTTCGCACACCGCTGGCGGGTGGTATCCGGGGGGATATCCACCGGCCCTGCCACTGCTATCCACGCGGGTATCCGTGATGACCAGTACGAAGACTTATGTGGCGCGACCCGGCCAACTCGAAGCCAAATGGTGGCTCGTAGATGCCGAGGACAAGATTCTCGGTCGCCTGGCTTCGGACATCGCCGTGATCCTGATGGGTAAGCACCGCCCGACGTACACTCCGCACGTCGACACGGGCGATTTCGTCGTGGTGACCAACGTGTCGAAGATCGCGCTCACCGGCAAGAAGTGGGAGCGTAAACAATACACTTGGTACACCGGGTGGCCAGGCTTGCGGAGCGAATCGGCGCAAGACCGCTTTGCGCGTCGTCCGGAGCTGATTCTTCACGATGCGGTGCGGCGTATGCTGCCGAAGAACAAGCTCGGCCGTAAGATGCTCTCCAAGCTGAAGTTGTATGCCGACAGTGAGCACCCTCACCAGGCGCAGCAACCCGAGCCCATTGAGTTGGGCGCTAAGAAGTAGCCCACTGCTGAAAACACGAGAAGGTGCAGAATGTCGACCGCTGATGCCAGCCCCACAACCAAGACCGCAACGGGCGATGCTATCGGCACTGGTCGTCGCAAGTCGTCGGTCGCGCGTGTTCGAATCCGTGCGGGTCAAGGCACGCTTACGATCAACGGTCGGGAACTTGAAGACTACTTCTCACAAGTCAAAGACCGCGCAGACGTGCTCTCGCCGCTGGAAGCTACCGGACAGCGAGGCAGCGTTGACGTCTTCGTGAACGTCGAAGGGGGCGGCTCGACGGGGCAATCGGGCGCCGTGAAATTGGGCATCGCCCGGGCGCTCAAGAAGTACGACACTGAATTGGAGCACACGCTACGCGAGCAGCATCTGCTGACTCGCGACGGGCGGATGAAAGAACGCAAGAAGTACGGCCTGCGCGGCGCTCGCAAAGGCACGCAGTTCTCGAAGCGCTAGTTGCCCAACTGCTTTGCAAGCGCTGGCTTTCTGGCTCCCACTCGGCGCGCATTCAGGATTCGCCCCTGCGCCATGAGTCGGTCAATGTGCGGGCGTCTATGGCACGTCGATGCCCAGCGTTCGCGCGTAGCCGCAGGCTTGCTCGACGAAGTCGAGTCCCACCGCTCGAGAGAATGCTTCGCGCAATTGCAGCGCAACGGGGCCTAAACGGCCATCGCCAATCGGTCTGCCTTCAAACGATCGGGCGTGGACGATGCCGATGCTGGTCGACGTGAGAAACACCTCGCTCGCCTCGAGGGCGTCCTCTGGCGTCAGATCGGTTTCGACGGTCGGGATGCCAAGTTCGGCTGCGAGTTCGATGATCACTCCCCGCGTGACTCCGGCCAGCACGTTCCCTTCTCGAGGCGTACACACCTGGTCGCGGCGAATCAGAAACACGTTGGCGCTGGTCGATTCGGTCAGAAACCCCGCAGGGTCGACCAGTACGGGCCAAGCACCGGCGCAGATGTCGCGGGCCTGAAAGTTCGCGAAGTGATAGTGCAGACGGCTACGAATCTTGATGCTAGGGTCCAACAAGTCCGGCGGCAGCGACCGTTGTGTGGGCACGACGAGATCGACGCCTGAGAAGTAGGCCGGGGCCAGGACACCCAGTTTCTGCACCAGCGGAAAGCAACTGATGACCAAAGTGGGGTGAAGTTCATCGGCGGCGAACGCATCGCGGAACATCTCAGCGGGGCCGCTGGAAACATTGTGGATCACGTTCCAATCAACATAGCGCGATTCGGTCGCCAGGTTCCGTTCGAGCGTCGAGCGGGTCAACCGGTCGAGCTCGTCGGCTGTCACGCCGGGGTCGACGCGTAGCGATGCCAACGAGTGAAACAGTCGCCCGATGTGTTCGGACAGCCGAAACGGCTCGTGGTTGTACGTCCGCGAGACCTCGAACGCCATGTCGCCGGTCGTCAGGCCCGCGTCGTAAATCGACACGCGCGCTGCGGTCTCAGGGACAAAGTTCCCATTGAAGTAGACGACGCGCTGGCTCATGTTTCGCAGCCCGATATTACTCGGGTTCCGGCGCGTCGATCTGCACGACCAGACTTTGCCAATCGGGCTGAACGTCGGGAAACAGCGGGGCGTCTTCGGCCACCCAGGGCCGCCGCGCCCCGTGTTCCACGCGGTCGAGTTCCGCTTCGAGCGCCAGCAGCCAGTCCGGCACGTCGAGTCCGGCGCCGCTGGGTTTCGCGGTGAACTCGGCAACTTCACGTTCCAAAGCCTCCACGACATGTGTCGTCTGATCCGGATTTGCCGCCCGTAGTGCACGTTCGATGAGCGCAGCCACGCGATCGACGCGCAGAGGTCGGACGAATTGCGCACGGACCAGGTCCGACACGGTGGGCACGGTCGCGCCATGGCGGCGCTCAAGTTGTTTTAGATTGCGCTGATGCTGCTGAGCGATGTCCTCCGTGCGCTCGGCGATGGCCTGCCTCCACAGCGTCGCCGCTTCCTCCCGGCCGGCGCGGACCAGCAGCTCGTGGGCGAGCACCAGCGGCCGCATGTTCCATGCGACGCGGCGATGGCTGGCTTTAACGCGCAGAAAATCAAGCAGGACGTAGAGCATGTCGCCGTGATCGGACTGGGTCGTCGTCTGATTGTAGTCGCGATACTCCGCGAAATTCTCGACGATCGCCTCCAGGATCGTCTCCAGGTGCGCCACGGCCGTCTCACGGGACAGTGTGCGATCCAAGTCTGCGAGCAAGCGGATGCGCGGCCCGGGTGAATCGTCTGCGGCGAGCGCCGTCAGATAAGCGTCGACCCCCTGGTGCAGGATCGAGCGAACGTTTCCGAGGTGCAGAAACTGCTGCGTGAAGAGGTCGGCGCCGTAGCGCTCGGTAAAGGAGACCAGGCTTCGCCAGGCATCTTCGTCGTCGATCAGTGGTTCCAAGACCCCCAGTCGCAGAGATCGTCCGTGATGGAGCCACTGCTGAATCAATTGGCCGGTGATGCGATGCAGTGCATCAACAAGCTCCGCGTCGGCACTGGCGGCCCGGCTTGGCTCTCTCGCAGCTCGATCGGCCGCTTTGAGCAAAGTGGATACGATCGCTCGATAGCCCGTTGCGAACAGTCGGTCATACTCGGTGACCGCGCCAGCGCCGGCGGGATGCGATTTTTCCATCTGAGGAATCGTTGCCAGCAGTTGGCAGGTCTCGGTAATCAGCCCCAGTTGCGGCAGGCCGCGCAAGAGTTGTCGCAGCAAGTGCAAGAGGTTTTGCGCGGCTACAACGCGTCGACCTTGGCCGCCACGGCCGATGGGAACATACAGCACCGTGCGGGACTCAAGCGCGCTGAGCACGCCTGGAAACAGCGAGCGTGCGCCTTCCGCGTCTCCGCGCAGCATGGCGGCCAACAGCGCGACGCACTGCCGCTGCCAAGCTGCTAGTTCCGACCAGATCGAACCGGCATGGCGCCCCTCGCCCGAGTCTGGCGAGCAAACGACCAGCAGTGTCCGCACGGCATCGCTGGTTTCCACGAGAGCGGCGATCGTCGTGTCTAGCAACGCTTCCTTGACGAGCCGGCGACGATCGAATTCGACCATCGCCTGATGCGCACCACTGGGCGGATCGATTTGGTAGTGCTCCAACGTCATCAGAAGTTGCATCAATCCGGCCGTATTGGCATGTGCCTGTTCTAGCCAAGCCTGCCAGACGGCCAACCGATCGTCGTCAGTTGCCGGTGTCCTGGCCGTGGAGCTGCGCACGGCGGCCACCTTCCACAATCGGGCCACTGTGGTGAGAAACAATAGTCGATCGCTAATCCGCGCCGACTCATAGTCCAGCTCATAGTCCGTATCGAACTCGAATGCCACATCGAATAGCTCGCTGTCCTGGTTGTCGTCGGTGCTGTCTCGATAGGTCACGCCTTCGTAGGCAGCATCGTAGATGTCGTCCTCGTCTGGCTCACCTTCCTCCATTTCGTAGAGTTCGGCCACCAGGTCTTCGTCGATCTCCAGGTCCTCGTCGCCTAGTTCAAAAGCGGGCACCGACCAATACTCGCCAGCGTTGGCCTCGAGAAAGTCAAAGAAACGCTGCACCGCTCGATCCGGACTCTCAGCCGCTGACGCGGGGTCCTGCTTGGGCGCAGTTTGTGCCTCGCGCTCCCAGCGCAGTGCGAGTTCGAAGAACGAGAACGGTCCCTCGGCCAGCGCGACCTCGGTGGATTGGCTGAGCCACTGCATCAGCAGGCCCATCGCCGCTACCGTATCTTGCTTTTCGAGCAGCGCTGCGACAGCCAACGCAAACGCCTTGGGCGACTCGAACTGTTCGACGTGCTGCTTCCAAAAGCCAATGTCGCCCGCCGCGGCGCCCGCGCGATGCCAGGCCCTGAGCGCGTGGGCCACGTGGACGGCAGATTCCCAGGCTTCAAGTCCCGAGAAGCTCTCGATATCTCCAACTTCGATCGTAGCAAATTGGTCCCACCATCCGGCGAGCGACTCCATCTCGTCGGATACGTTGCTGACGATTTGACTCGCGCCGGCCGCTGCTGCCTCGGCCAGCGTGCGACCATACAGTTCGAAGGTTCGCTCAACCAGGCCGATGAGTTCGTCCACGCGGTGGTCGTGGACGCTGTTCTCGATGGCCGGAAACAGGCTAAAGCGGCCGCCGAAGCCAAGAATGTTCCACGGATCGACGACGGCGCCGCACTCGACGGCGCGGCGCAGCAGGTCGCGAATCCGTACCAGCGACTGACGTGTCGAATCCAACTCGCCAGATTCCAGCGCGCGCACCGCCGTCGCAATCTCGCAATCGATTTCGCAGCTCATGCGCGCGGACGTCACCGGCACGATCGCGAGCTGACGGCGGCTTGCCTCCCGCTGACCCATCCGCGCATAGAGATGCGCGAGATGCATGTGTTGAAGCTGCTCGGCACGACGACGCGCGAGCGCGTGATTCAAGTGCTGCCGCGCACCAGCGAAAGGTTGATGCAGCGCGCTGAGTTCCGCCTTCAGCCGTCGCTGATGCGCGTCTGGGACGCTGTTCATCAGCGCGCGATAGTAGCGGTCGCGATTGTGCGCTATCACCGGCATCAACGAGCCGAGTGTGACCTCCGATGAATGGGTGTCCGGTCCCCGCCCGCAGACCGCCGACGCCATCAGCATCACGCCGGCCAAAACGGCGCCGGCTTCATAGAGCAATTCCTCTTGCGGAATTGTCCCGTCGGAGTGCTCGACACGCTCGCACAGCGCGTCGAGCGTTACTTGAGTGAGGACGAATCTGCGATAGCGACCCTGCGCGTCAAGGAGATGGGGGTCCCATAGACCAAAGTGGTAGTTGGGTCGCTTGTTGACCGGATGATCGAAATCGTAAGCCCGGGGATCGAGGGCCAACTCATCGAGCAGCGCGGGATCGAAATAGGCCGCGTCCAACAGTTCGGAATCTGTGTTGTCGAGGATTTCGAGCGCGCGCTTAATGACTGGCTCATAGCGCCCACATGCAACACCGGCACCGCGCAAATAGAGCGGAATGGGCCTCACGCGCTCGTGGGGGTAGATCTCCAGTTTTTGGCGATCTTCCAAGACGGCGACGGGGCGGTAGCCGACGTAGTCGTTGAGCTGCGCAAGAGCGGCCGTCACGATCCGCTGATTGTCGTACCACGGCGCCCCTTGCGTGAGGATCGCTTCCAGGACCTTGGCCAGGAAGAACGGACGAAAGAGAACGCCGTCGGGTTGATGGCGAAGCAAATCGCGGTGGTGCTCGCGATAAGCCGGCAGTAGCCCATCGAAGGTCAGACCTAAGACGGCCCGCGCTTGTTCGATGTCGGCAAACGCGCTAGACGTTCGCTGCAGGTCGCCTAAGCGACGATCGATGAGCGCCCGGAACGATTGCCAGGGCTCGCTCACACCTTCCGTCTGTTCGAGCTCGCGATAGAGCTCATTCACACGCCGCTCGAACTGCGGATCCGCGCGGCCAGTGGACAGGTTGAGGTAGCCCGCTATGTCGTCCAGCGCGGAAACGGCATCCGGCCCGAGTTGGCTGATGTCCATCGAACGTCTCAGTCGCCCTCCGCCATCACGGCGTGTGACCTGCTCCGTCGCGACTATCGTAGGCATCACCTGGGTAGCGGTCCAGGTACAGGTGTGCCGCGAGCCGGGGTGAAAACGGCGGCGCGAGTAGTCCAATTGGAGTAATCGTGCCGGTAGTCGTGGCCCGCTCAGCCGCAGGTGCCGAGGTGCAGCTAAACGCGCGCCCAACTATGCTGGAGGAACCCAGAGTGTCGCGGCTCTCCGGCAACCGCACACCCATTTCCCGCAGTTCCGGCCGGGTCGAGAGGTGACCACACGATGCGCACCGGGCGCACGACGATTCGCGCTGCTACTGGCAGCCTGCTGGTTCTGGGAATGCTCAATTCGGCGGTCGTTGCGCAGTCGCCGAGGGTGCTCTCAGCGGAGCTAGCGGCCCGCTACGGTTTGCATCGGAACTTCGTCCTGCAGGTGGAGATGGATGGCGCGATCGACGAGTTGAAGCGCGTCACCATCTATGGCGATCTCCTGCTGGCACAGTCGGAGCGCGGCGTGGTACACGCCGTCGATGCCGAGACAGGTGCCACACGGTGGGTCCTGAGGTTGCCCGAGCGCGACCACCCGACTAGTGCCGCCGGTGCGAACGGCGCCTACTGCGCCGTGGCGAACGGATTCGAGTTGTTCGTGCTCAATCGTCTCTCGGGGGAAGTCGTCTGGCAACGCAAACTTCCGTACATGCCAGGAGCCGGTCCGGCGCTGAGTGAAACGCGTGTCTACGTGCCGTGCGCCAATGGCGCGATGCTCTCGCTGGATTTGAATGAGCCGGAGCTGACGCCGGCACAATTCGCCTCGAACGGTCGCATCGAGCATCAACCCATTGTCGCCAATCGCGCGATTTGTTGGGGCTCTACAGCCGGACTTGTGTACGGGATGTTGCGCGATCAGACGGAGATCTCGTTTCAGTTGCGCACTGGCGAGCCGGTGACCACGCGCCTCGGCGCAGCCGGCGACGCGGTATTTGGAGGTTCGCGCGACGGTTTCGTTTACTGCCTCGATGACCGAACGGGATTGGAACGCTGGCGGTTTCCGGTTGGTGAAGCGATCAACGACCAACCTTTGGCCGTCGAAGACTCGGTCTACGTGGTGCCGGAACTCGGCGGCATTTACCGAATCGACATCGAGTCCGGTCTGCAGACCTGGTGGGCACCCGAAGCACAGCGCTGCTTGGCAATCAGCGCGGATCGAGTCTACGCGGTCGATCGTCTCGGGCGACTCTTGATTCTCAACAAGGCCACCGGCGGCCAGGTGGCTCGGGCACCGACCGGACGCTGGATGTTTTCCGTCGAGAACGATCAGTCCGATCGCATCTACCTGGGCACGCCTCAAGGCGTGCTCATCTGCCTGCGCGAGCAGGCACAGCCGCAGCCGCTTCGCTACAACCAACCCGTTGATGCCGAAGCGGCAAGCGAATTGCCCGCTGTCGATCCTGCAAATCCAGACGATGAAGATCAGAATACTGATTTCTGACGGTCGGCGGCAGTCCACAGGCGCGGTCTCGAGGTTGGCGTGCGTTACCAGGCCGCCTCGAGCCCGGCTGACGGCCCGTCGAGTACCAAGTCTCCGTTGTCCTTCAGGTGCGGATCGAGAACCAAGCTCAAGGGATCGTAGTTCTCGGGGGCGAGTGCCAATCCTCCCACATAGATCACTTGGTAGCCTCCCCGCACTGCTAGGTTCGGCGTTACTTGCCATGTCGCCGTTAGGCCAACTTCGACAATTCCCGCCAAGCGCTCGTTGCTGTCGCCCACAATGATCGTGCCTATGTCGCGACTATCGATGATCGTTTCCAGGTCCGCCAGGTTCAACAACAGACCGGCCTTGCCGCTTGCGCCGAACCTCAATCGACGCGTCACGCTGAACAGGAAGTCGCCGCCCAGTTGTGCGCCAATCAGGTCGTTATCAGCGTTGATGTCGAACAAGCGAAATCCCGCACTATCCATCGTGTCGACCAAATCTTGGCTCACCACAAACCGGTCCTTGAAGCTCAGGTAGCGCACGCCAACGAGCGTGGCCGCCGAAAAGCGCCCACTAGGAAACACGTGTCGCCGCAGGTTGATTTCTGCGTTGTGGAGCTCCGATCGCGTGACGAAGTGGGCCACCGTGAACTCGCCCCCGAAGAGTGTCTCAGTGTCGGGCGGCGGATCGCTCACCGTGAATTCCGCGCCCCAAGATTGCAGGCCGAAGTAAGCAACCTCCAGGCTTTGGTCTGAATTGACCAGGCGCCCGACGCTAAGCCTCAAGCCGGACTCGAAGTCTGTCCCGAGGTCATCAATCGTGACCACCGGTTGTGGGAATCCCGAGTCCCCTCCAGTGGAGACGAGGATCTCATCAGAGGCGTTGCTGCGTTCGAGAAACAGAGCATCCGCCTGGACAAACCAATTGTTGCCACTGGCCGCGCTTTGGCCGGCCTGCGTGGCCACGTTTTGTGCAGCGGCAGGATTTGCTGTCCCGCAGATTGTGAGCGTCGCCAGGAAACAGAGCATGGCGAATCGGGTCGTATCCGATGTCCTGCGCCGTACGCAAGCGTTGCGCCCGGTAGCTTTTTCTTGCAAGTTGGTCGGTCGGTTCTGACTGCATGCACGTCTCACCACAGCACCTCCACCGACGCGGTCGGTCCCTGATAAATGGTGCTGCCACTGTCGTCCAGTTCGCCCCCGAAGATCGTTTTGACACCGTATTGCTCGGGCGCCAGCGCGATGCCCGACACAAAGAGCACGTCGTAGCCTGCTCGTACGGCGACGCGGGGCAGTACGTGAAAGGTGGCGAACAGTCCTACGTCGAAGGCTGCCGCCAAATCGTTGTCGTGCGCGCTTCCGATGCCGGTGAAAGATTCGTCGCCGGGGTCGATGACGAAGAAGCTGTGAGAGCGCTCTCCGACGTTCAAGAACAGCGCCGCTTTCGCCTTGCCGCCCACGACGAAACGCTCCGTGGGGCGAACCAATGTTTCACCACCGAGTTGCCAGCCCAACAAGTCGTTCTCCGTCACAATTGTTAGCTGCTCGCGTAGCTCTCCAGACGTGCTGAATTGCGTGGTGAACTGCTCATCGATCATCACGTAGCGAAAGCCGGTGAGCACGCTGCAAGCCAATCGCGGTCCGTGGGCGTTAAACCAGCGCCAGTTGACTTCAATGCTCCGTAGATCGGAGCTACTGAAGAGTTGGTGAGTCTCGTAGCCGTCGACGAAGAACAGGGTGCCGCCCAGTTCCCCGCCTGGATCGGTAGCGAGGGCTGATTCGTTCCAATCGACGAAGTCGAGGTATGTCACCTCGAGCCTCTCATCGGCGCCATAGTTGCGGCCCACCGTGATGCGCGCGCCGGGCTCGTAGTCGAATTGGAGCAGATCTGTGGTGGCGCCCACGTCGGGGAGCCCCATATCGAACTCGCCGCGGAACGCCGTGAGCTGGCGATCCGGACGATCGCGTTCGAGAAAGAGAAATTCACCCTGAAAGTACCATGGTCCCCATGGCGACGTGTTGTGGCGACTCGCCTGCGATAGCCAGGCTTGCGCTTTACCGCCTAGAGGGGGTGCCTGCGCGGCAGACTCGGACGAGGCGCCAAGCGGCAACCAAGCGCAGAAGAACGCCATGCACAGACAGAGCATTCCTTTGCGCATCGAGGTTCCTCCTTGAACCCCCTGCTTACCGTCTCATGACGGCGAAGGTTTCGAACCGGCGCCGAGCCTCGCTCGGCACGTCCCTCCTGGGCAGGTTCGCTGTTGGCGATGCGACGTCGCGCACCGCACACTTAGGGCAGGCAGTGATCGTTATCCCTAAGACGGGCTATCGGCTGCCGCTGCAGCACACGACAAGCGGTTCACCTCAAAACCCTGCAAGCATCATCTTCGCCATCGTTTTTGTCGCCGTCACAACTGCGCTAACTGTCTTGTGCAACACGCCGAATGGCATGATCGGTCGTGCAATCGTCGCAATCGGGTACCAGCATTGCGAATCGACCGTACGCGCAACTGCATGCATAGGACGATGGGCCATGCCGCGAAGGTTTGCGGGTTCTGTCTATCGATTCCACTGTACGTTCTAAGTGAACCTACTTGGGCCCTTGGCGGCGCCAGCATAAAATTCCTTCTCTAATGCGTGGCAGTTGGCTCGTCGCAGATCGTGCTGCGACCAGCGGCGTAGCGGCGAGCGTGTCGATGGAACTCCTTTATGCGATCATCCTGGGCATCGTGCAGGGGCTCGGCGAGTTTCTGCCGATCAGCTCGTCCGGACATGTCGTAATCATCGGTGCACTATTTGAGCAGCTCAGCGGCGGGCAACTTCCCGATCTGCTACTCACGAACATCGTGCTGCATCTGGGCACGCTGGCAGCGGTGTTCGTCGTTTACTGGAGCCGAATCTGGCGGCTGCTGGGTGAAGACCGCCGCGCAATTGGGCTGCTGATCGTCGGGACGCTACCGCTGGTCATCTTCGGTGTGCTGGTGAAGTCGACCGCGGAGAGCATGCTGGAGAGTCCGCTGTTGGCCGGCTGTTGCCTGCTCGTCACCGCCGGCTTGTTGCTGTGGGCGGCTCGGTTCGAATCAGGCGAGACCGGCTATGTCGAGATGTCGTATTGGCAGGCGCTGCTGATCGGAACTTTTCAGGCGTTCGCGCTGCTGCCCGGCATTTCGCGCAGCGGCGCCACCATCGCTTCCGGATTGTTCGTCGGATTGCGGCGCGATGCGGCGGCAACGTTCTCGTTCCTGCTCGCTATTCCGGCGATCCTGGGTGCGGCGACGCTGAGCACTGTGGATCTCGTTCGCAGTAGCGAGCCGCGTCTGTCCATCAGCCTCCTGATGCTGGGTGCCTTTGTCTCCTTCGCCGTCGGACTGATCGCGCTGCTGTGGCTGCTGCGATGGCTTCAGCAAGGAAGGCTGCGCCATTTCGCCTATTGGTGCCTGCCCGTTGGCTGCCTGGTGATCGTGTGGCAACTCATTGCCGGCTAAGTCTTTGCGGCCGGACAGCCGGCCGCCACGTCCATTGTCCGGCTTCATCCACCGACATAGAATTGCCGATGAGTTACGAAGCGTCTGCTTCCGGGGGCGAACAGGGTTCGACCGGGCAGTCTGACGTGGCAGTGGCGTGCCGTGGTTGGTCAGCAGGCCACGCAAAAAGCTGACCGCCTATCTTCAATTGCCGAAGATACCTTTGCTTTGGCTGCCTAAACACAGGTAGTCCCGACTGAGGAACTTCGTCGGAGAGTTCCGACTGTCGGTTGCCAATTCCGACTCGTTGTGGGTCACTGCTGGGCACGCCCGCGACTAAATCCCGTTCCCGGCTAGTCCGCTTTGCACCCCGTCGGTTGGGGGCCTGCGGATGAAAACCGGAAATCATCCGACTACGCACGTAGAAGCTGCCACCGAAATGTCGCGGGACGCGGGTTCGATTCCCGCCGCCTCCA